>JAGRLQ010000063.1 GCA_020441735.1 Nitratireductor sp. | reverse complement strand
CGAGATCGGCCTGATCGACTTTCACAAGGCCGATGAGGCAATCCGCCTTGGCTATGACGAGATGATGATGCGGTTGCGCGAACTGGAAGATCAGGGCGTGCTCGACCAGATCATCAGCCTCTAGTCGCTGCCCACGGACTATCCCGCTATATACTGCTTGAGTTCGGCAGCTTCGCGCTCCGCCTGTTCGATCTTGTGTTTGACCACATCGCCGATCGAGATGATGCCGACAAGCTTTCCGCCTTCGATAACCGGGATATGACGGAACTTGTGACGGGTCATGATCCCCATCACTTCGTCAATCGTACTTTGCCCATCGCAGGAAATGACTTTCCTGGTCATGCAGGCTGAAACGGGCTGATCCAGAGCGCCGGCACCGCCGGAAGCGACCTGGCGCACGACATCGCGTTCAGAAACGATGCCGCATACCTTTTCTCCGCCATCAAGAACAACGATGGCGCCAATCCTGTTGTCTGCAAGAGTCCTGGAGATGGCGCCGAGCGGTGAATCCGGATCGGCGGTAATGACATTGTTGCCCTTGTTGGCAAGTATGGATGAGATGTTCATGGTGCGACCTCCTCTCCCGTCATCCGTGCGCTTCGGATGGCTCTGCTGCCATTGCAGCGCTGAATCGGCAACAAATCAAGCAGACAAGGTGCTGTTTTTGCGTTCGAACAGGGAAAACCCGAAGATTCCGGCGGCAAAACCGCCAATATGCGCCTGCCAGGCGATGGCAGACCCTGCTCCCGGAACGGCAGCCGCGCCGATGCCGAAGGCGAGGTTCATCGCCATCCAGACGACAAAGAAGACGAGGAATTGCCGGTTGGTGAAGCTTTCGGCGAGTGACAGCGCCGGTCCGTCATGGCGAAACCCGCGACCGGCGCCGCCGCGCGCCAGCGGATTGAAGACGAACCGCATGGCCGCTCCCATGTAACCGGAGACGGCAGCAGAAGCCCCGATCATCGGAATGAAGGCGCCGGGATTGGCCAGATAGTGGGCAAGTGCCCCGCAGGCTGTGGCAAGCAAGGTAAGTGCCATAAAACGCGCCGCGCCAAAGCGCCGGGCCACCGGCGTGCCGAAGGCGAGCATCCACGCGATGTTGACGCCCAGATGCAGCCAGCTTCCATGCAGCAGACCGTAGGTGAAGGGCATCCAGTATGCAGCCTCCGGTACCGGAGCCGTTGCACCCGCCTGCCCGTACATCGCGGGAATGAAGGCAAACAGTAAAATCAGCTTGGTATCGGCTGCTGTGGAAAGCAGCAGCGCGCGTATCGCATGGATTGCCAAAAGCACCAGCGCCAGTGTCGAAACGATGCGCGGCAGGTTGAATACCGGTTCCGCCGGCGCAGGCGTATCCGGTTCGAGGTTATCGGGTTCCATGTTCAAGGGATCGGACAAGCGGCGCTCTGCTGGCAGGAATGGGATGTGCCACGACACTGCCGCTGCATGCTGCACCAGTCAATTGTTGAATGGACGCAGGCTGCTCCCGGATGATCAAAAAAAACCGCCCGGACAAAGCCGGGCGGTGGTCACGTCCCCCATAACACCCGTCCCACAACGAGTTCGAGGAATACCGAAGTTCACAATGAACGGAGCAAGAAGCATAACCGTCACGTGGATCGCATTCTTGATCTCACATCAAACCGGCTCCTGCAATCGAAACCATTTGTTAACCTTAACCGCAACGCCGCCCGTCCTGCCTTTGCTGTCCACAAGTCATTTGTTCCGGCCTGTCGCCTGCCCTCCTCTCTCTCTGGCATGATCCCTGCTCCCTGGGTGGGCAGACAGACCGGCAATCCGGCCGGGTGTCCGGCAATGGCACAGCCTTCAGCGCAGATCAGGCGCATTCCGGCGGTGCTGTGTCACAACGGAAAAATGGTGACGGGAAAGTGTATTGATATGAGACATGCCGCAACAAGGGAGCTATTCGGTTACTGGAACCGATTGCGGGGACACCGGCATGCGCCACGGCGCGACGAGGTGGAGCCGAGCGATATTCGCCAGCTTTTGTCGGATACCTTCATTCTGGAGGTTTCCGGAGCATTGAAGACAGTCAGCTATCGTCTGGCAGGTACGCGAATTTGCGCCATCTTTGGCCGCGAACTGAAGGGCTATGGTTATCTGGGCCATTGGAGTGAGCGCGACAGCTTTGATATCGCCCGGGTTCTCGCCCGCGTTTATCGCGATTTCGAGCCGGTGTTCATCGTTATGCGCGGACACACGGAAAAAGGAAAACAGGCGGATTTCGAAGTGCTTCTCCTGCCGCTCGAGCCGATGGCAGACGGCAGCGCCCGCATCATCGGTATTGCCGTCAGCGACAAGGATCACTACTGGCTGGGCGCGGAACCGATTGTTGAATGCGAGATTCGCTCCGCCCGCAGTGTTGACCTCGAAGACAGCCAGGCGGATGGAAGCAGTTGGAAATCGAGCCCAACCCCACCGCTTTCGCCGCATCTGACGCCTCCCGGCGGAGATTTTGGCCTGATTGAAGTTGTCGACGATGGTTCGCTACGGCCGCTGGCCAGGAAAGTCCGTCATCTCACCGTACATGAGGGTGGCAAGGACTGATTTCAAAAAAACGCGCCGGCAGGTCCGGGAAGTTACAGGAAACTGGCTGTCGGCGCGGGAAAATTACCATTCATTAACCAGGTTGCGGCACAGTTCGGGAAACAGTTTTCGCCGATTCCCGATCTGCTTTTAGTATCAGCCTGCTCATGAGTGCATTTGCCAAAACAGAGATAGAGCCATTGTTGAGCGACACTGAACGAGAGTTCTCCCGTGTCGACCTGACGCTTTTCGGCCGCTTCATGCTGGAAAACCGGCAGGAATACCCCTGCCAGATTCTCAACATGTCGCCGGGAAGCGCTGCTCTGATTGCCCCTGTCTCTGGCAGTGTCGGCGAGCGGGTAATCGCCTATGTCGATCATGTTGGCCGTCTTGAGGGCAAGATACTGCGCCTGCTTGATGGCGGTTTCGCCATGAGCGTCAATGCCACCGAGCGCAAACGCGATAAGCTGGCGGCCAAACTGACCTGGCTTGCCAACCGTCACGAGCTTAATCTGGCAGAGGACCGCCGCCACGAGCGCATTGCACCGCGCAATCCTGCCGGCATCATCAAGCTGGAGGACGGCCGGGTCTACCAGGCACGCATCGTGGATCTTTCACTCTCCGGCGCTGCGCTGGAGCTCAGCGTCAAACCGGCCATCGGCACAGTACTGTGGCTCGGCAAGATGCGTGGGCGGGTCGTGCGCCATTTCGACGAGGGCGTGGCGATAGAGTTTGCCATTGTGCAGACACGTGATTCCCTGGAAGAATATCTCGGTCGCTAGAACCGTTTGCGCCGCACCTGAAAACCTCTAAAATTTTATTCAAATCAGTCTCAAGTTTGCTGAAAACTTGTCCTTCATTTGACGCGAATACGCTTCAAATGCAGCCGCCTATATTGGCCGTGCCGAAAGATGTTTGTGTCATCCTGCCCTCGTTAACTGGGAAGGTGACACAACATGAACAACATCAAAAAAGCCAGCAAATGGCTCCTCGCCGCAAGCGTCGGCACAGCCTTGTTCTGTGCCGGTTCGGCAAGTGCGGGCCAGCAGGCCATCATGGAAACGACGGGGCTGACGTCGCAACCGATCGGCCATTACGAATACTGCCAGATCAACAGGGCTGATTGCAGGATCAGGGCAAGCAGCAAGAAACCGATGGCTCTGACGCGTGATCGCTGGAGCGAAATGGTGGAAGTCAATGCCTATGCCAACGCCACGGTAACCCCTGTTACCGACATGGAGTATTTCGGCGTTCCGGAAATATGGAGCATGCCGGAAGCCTATGGCGATTGCGAGGACTATGCGCTGCTGAAGCGCCGCATGCTGATGGAAAAAGGCTGGGCAGCATCAATGCTGCTGGTCACCGTGGTCCGCCAGCCCAATGGCGATGGCCATGCGGTCCTGACCGTGCGCACCGACCGGGGCGATTTCATTCTCGACAATCTGAATGAGCGCATCCTGCCCTGGAACAAGACTCAATACCGCTATCTGAAACGCCAGGCAGCCGCCCATTCTGGAAAATGGGAAGGCATTGCTGATCGACGCAACGGCAAGGCGCTCGTCTCCGCCGTGGGGTCGGTCAACCAGTAGCGCAAACCACTTGAGGGTTGAGACAGGTCCGGTCGTGTCCCCACCTTCCCCGTCCCAACGACCGGATCATGGGAGCCGTCAGCTGCATCAAATAGCAGCGGCGGCTCTCACTTTTTTCGGAACGGGCATTCAACACTCGCTGAGGCCGGCCGAAAAACGCCGTGCGTTGGCGACATAATGCTCCGCCGACTGCCGCAGGCCCGCGATCGCTGCTTCATCCAGTTCACGCACCACCTTGCCAGGCATGCCAACCACCAGCGAATTGTCGGGAATGACCTTGCCTTCGGCGACAAGCGCCCCTGCTCCGATCAGGCAATTACGGCCGATTTTCGCGCCGTTGAGGACGGTCGCCCCCATGCCGACCAGTGAATTGTCGCCAATGGTGCAGCCATGAATGATCGCGTTGTGGCCGATGGTGCAGCCTTCACCGATCTGGATGGGAAAGCCCGGATCGGTGTGCAGGACGCAGTTGTCCTGAATGTTGCTTTTGTTGCCGATGGTAATTGGTTCATTGTCGCCGCGGATAACCACGCCAAACCAGATGCCGACATCGGCGCCCACGATGACGTTTCCGATTACTGCCGCGCTGGGCGCAACCCAGGAAAATCCGGCCGTGCGATCAGGCTCCGTTCCATCGAGTGCGTACAGTGTCATTTGATCATCCTCCGCTGGCGGTCCAAAGCCGCTTAGCAGAGTGGGAATGTCCGCGCAATGCGGGCTCTTAAAGGCTGATTTTCCCGAGCACCAACGCAGCTTCGACCAGAACAACGCCGGAAAAGAAACTCCACACGACCCCCAGCAACAGACACAATGCAAACGCCCGGCCCGGCAGAATACTCTGCAGCCAGAAACGCAGCCCGTAGCGAACCAGATAATACGGGCCTGCAAAGGTGCACAGAAACAGCGACCAGGTCTTGTCCAGCGGTGTTTCGAAGCTAAGCAACAGGGCCGCGGAGCCGCTTTCATTCTTCTGCGGCAATTGCACTGCCTGATGCAATGCGTTGAGCAGACCGGCAGCCACAAAACCGGTGGCGATCACGTAGACGACGGCAAGCATGGTACCCCCTACTTTTAACCATGTATTTACCATCCTCCCAGCACTCTGCGGGTGATGCAAGCGCCGCGCGCCGCTGATTCGCGAAAACTGAAAACATGGTTACGGCGCGGGAATGTGATCCCGGCGCCCGGATGGGGAAATGTGATGGCAAATACGGTAGAAGAAACCGCCAGGTTGATGGGACGGACGCACCAGCAGCGTTTTGATCGTCTCGTGCCGAGCTATCACCGGCAATTGCATCATTCAGGTGCGCAAGCGTCCAATGAGATTGAAAAAAATCTCTCTCAGTCCTTCATCGCCCTGCTGGCAAAACTCACCCTTGCCATGGTCGCTGTCGCGCTCATCATTTTCGCCTCTGCGTCCTATTACGGATCCATTGTCGCAAAGGGAGGGCATGAAACGGATGCGACGCCGCGCCAGATCACCATCGCCAACGAGGTTCTCAACGTTCCCGCAAACATGATCCGCTTCCGTGCGCAGAGAAAATCACATGTGCTGGAAAGACTTGATCTTTATGCCCATTGGCCGAGCATGCAGGGGTATTCGGATGAGAATGCTGCCATCTTCGATGACATGGAGGCAGGTGCCCCTCTGTTGTTCATCTCCATCGAACCACGTGACATGACCACCGACATGTCCGGCCGGGTGTCCACCATCTATGAGAAGTTCTTTGCCGGTCCTCCGATTGATGCAGGCCATGGGCTGGTGCGGCGCGCCTTTTCCTCCGAAAGCGCTTACTTCATGGAGGATCTCTATTATGAGATGGACAGCCCCTACCCCTTTGCCGCCCGTTGTATCCGCGAAAGCGACCGCATTGCCGCGCCCTATTGCATTCGCGACATTCACATCGGCAAGGACCTGATGGTCAGCTACCGCTTTCACGCCAACATGATTGGCGAATGGATGAAACTTGACGGTGCAGTGCGCGAGGCCGTCAACGGATTTCTCGCAAGGGGATAAGCCGTTGCGGAACAGGCTGCTCAGTCGAGATCGACGTCGAGGATCGCCATCGAGAAATTGTAGTCGTCATCTTCATCCTTGTAGATGACGCCAAGGAATTCGTCTTCCTTGTAGAGTTCGCAGGAATCATCCTTCTTCGGCCGCGCGCGTACCTGCAGAAGGTCGTTTCCGAACAGCCGGCGGAAATAGGCTTGAAGCTTTCCGATTTCTTCAGAAGTCACCGCAGTCTCCCCTAATTGCTCCCTTGTGGAGCGTTGCCGGGTTCTGGCATACGGCGTTCTTTCTTGCAAACATTAAAGGGTCCTGCCCCTAGAATGACATCAGTTCCGCTTCTGCCCGGCCTGTTGCCGGGTCAGCCGGCAGGGGCTCACAGATTGGCTGGGACATTTCTCCATCCTCTTGCTCGCATTCGGCTGAGAGTTTGGCCAGCTGAGCATTGGTTCGCAGCGGCAGCACATAACGCGCATCTTCATTGGCAGCCTGTTCGATCTCCCTCAGTGCGGCCTTGAGCTGGGCGAGTTCCCTGGCCACTGCCAGTTCCGTGCCGGTTGCCTGCGCTGTGGCAGATGGTGTGGTTGCCAAGGCTGCCGCAACGAGCGCGGCTTTAAAGAGAGCCTTCATGGTGGATGTCCTTTGCGTTCCAAAATCCGTTTTCCGGCACTGATATAACGCAAGGCCTGCTCACGCAGTTGCACATTCCCTGAACATTCCCGTGATGGCGCGTGTCTGCAGACGTGATCGCACCCGTGCCGGGCCCGTACTGGGCTTGCGAGACCGATTCACGGACCGCGCAGGAAGCTGCAATGAGCGGTAAACGGAAGGAATTCGGGCCTGGTCAGTCGGCGTCGGCCCTGTCGGCCAGAATCTGATCCATGCTGCGCGAGGGTTCCGCACAGCCGGCAACGCCGACAACACGGGCAGGCACGCCCGCAACCGTGACATTGCCTTCGACTTCCTTGATTACCATGGAGCCGGCAGCGACACGGCTGCATTTTCCGATCCGGATATTGCCCAGAACCGTTGCGCCTGCGCCGATCAGCACGCCGTCGTCGATCTTGGGATGGCGGTCGCCGGTTTCCTTGCCCGTTCCGCCAAGTGTCACGCCCTGGAGGATCGACACGTCATTGCCGATAACACAGGTCGCGCCGATCACCAGCCCGGTTGCATGATCGAGGAAAAAGCCGCGGCCGATCCTGGCCTGCGGATTGATGTCGGTCTGGAAGGCCTGCGAAGAGCGGCTCTGCAGATACAGCGCGAAATCCTTGCGGCCCTGTTTCCACGCCCAGTGCGCCAGCCTGTGCGTCTGGATGGCATGAAAGCCCTTGAAATAGAGAATGGGTTCAATCAGCCGGTCGCAGGCAGGGTCACGGTCACAGACGGCGGCAATGTCGCTGCGCAGCACCTCACCCCAATCGGGATCGGACTGGTGCATTTCCTCGAAGGACCGGCGAATGATGTCGCCGGAAACTTCCCGGTTGTGAAGCCGTTCGGCAATCCTGTGCGCCACGGCTGCCTCGAGGCCGGATTGGTTCAAGATCGTCGAATAGATGAACGTTCCCAGCAGGGGCTCGCTGTCGACAATGGCTTCGGCTTCCCGGCAGACTGCCTGCCAAACCGGGTCCATGGAATGAACTTCGGCATTCGCCGGATTGGTCTGTACGCCTTGCTTGCCGCTCATCGATTCGGCCTTTCCTTGCAGTCCACGCGGTTCAAAACCCGCGCTACGGGGGCAACTATCGCAAAAGATGGTAGCACAGCTTTGGTGCGTCAAGGATCAAATTTGCTTCATCGAGGAATGAGCGCCGCTGAAAGCCGGTGCCTTGCCATTTCCGTGTTGCGCCGATTATCCCTCCAGAAAGTCGGCAACACCCTGCTTGTAGACCGGGTCGCCAACGGCACGCATGTGGTCGCGGCCCGGTATTTCCAGCAATTCGCCTTGCGGAATGAGGTCGGCAATCACCTGGCCGTCGCCGGCGATATCGTCCTCGGTTCCGATCGCCACGAGGACAGGGTTGGTGATTTTCTGAAAATCTGCTGCGCTGAACACCTGCCGCACGGCAGTGACGCATTCAGCCAGCGCCACCAGATCACTTTTCGTTTGGTCGGCGAACTTGCGGAAGGCCCGCCCCCGCAGGTCGCTGACGTCTGCCAGTGACGGTGCCAGCAGGGCTTCGCGCACCGGTGTCCAGTCACCGCTTCCCTCGATCATGCTGGCGCCATTGCCCGCCAGCACAGCTTTCGAAAGGTCCGCCCCATGATGCATCAGCAGCCAGGCGGAGATCCGCGCACCCATGGAATAGCCCATCACATGGGGCTGCTTCAGGTCGAGATGGCGGATCAGACCGATGGCATCCTTCGCCATCAGCGCCAGAGAATAGTGCGCAGAATCATGAAACTTGCTGCTTTCGCCGTGACCGCGATTGTCGAAGGCAATGACCCTGTAACCCGCATCAACCAGCCACTTCACCCACCCGGTATTGATCCAGTTGGCCTCCTTGGAAGAGGCAAAACCATGGATCAGAACAACCGGGTGCCCCGCCCCCTCGTCCACATAGGCAATCTCGACATCGTCAATCCGTGCAACCGGCATGAAAAGTTCCTGGCATTAGGGCTGGGAGACAAGAAAGGGTTTGGAACATTACTACAAAGGGCTTGCCCCAAAAGGCTTGCAAGTAATGGTGTTTGTTCTAAAACGGGCCGCGAGACGAAACAAGGCAAGGCGTGCAGTTCCATGGCCGTATCGACCATTCCCCACTTCAAGAACGATGAGGGTGTCCACCAGATCGCCATCGGCGTCAAGGAGTTCATGTGTTGCGGCGCCAGTGAGCCTCACGATCATCCCCACGTCTTTCTCGACATGGGCGATGAAAGCGAAATCGTCTGTCCCTATTGCTCGACCCTGTATGTTTTCAAGAGCGGCCTGCCTGCCAACAGCAGCGAGCCGGAAGGCTGCCTTGCCGAGGCCGGGCACTGAGCGGCTGCAGGATTTGCTGACATGGCTGCGAGCCGCTCCATCATTATCAGCGGAGCCGGTATCGCTGGGCTGACAGCCGCATTGGCGCTTTCAAAGCGCGGATACCGCATCGAAATTCACGAACGCGCCGAGCGGATTGAAACGGCAGGCGCCGGCATCCAGCTTTCTCCCAATGCATTGCGGGTTTTCGACAAGCTGAACGTGCTGGATGCCGTCAAGCGCGTCGCCATGTCGCCTGACGGTGTGCGCATTCTGTCGGCAGGCAGCGCACGGCAAATCCGCACCGTGCCGCTTGGCGCGTCTGCCATCGAACGCCACGGCATCGGCTATCTCACCATCCACCGCAGTGAGCTGTCGCAGGCACTCCTGAGCGCCTGCAACGAGGATCCCGATATTACCCTGCATACCGCTTCTGCGGTATCGGACGCGGTCAATCATCCCAATGGCATCAGCGCCATGGTTACCAGTGCCACGCGCGTCAATACCCATCGCGGCGCGATGATGATCTTTGCAGACGGCATCCATTCTGCCGGCCGTGCGGAAGCGTTCGCGATGCCGGGCGCCGTTCATTCCGGTTTTGAGGCCTGGCGGGGAATGATCCCGGCGGACGCGCTCCCGCCGGGATTTGATCTTGAGAATACACAGTTGATCTGGGGACGTGGCGCTCATGCAGTGCTCTATCCGGTACGCAAGGGACGTTATCTCAATGCCGTCATATGCATCCGGTCGCGGGACCGCAGTTTGCGGCTTCCCCGCAAGGGCGATTTCGGCGAACTGCTGGACAGTCTGCGCCGCTGGCACCCATCCCTGCGCCAGCTTTTCGAACTGGTACGGGAGTGGCCGGTCTGGCCGCTACTGGAAATGCCCCAGAAAGGCCCCTGGCACCATGGCCGAATGGCGCTGATCGGCGATGCTGCCCACGGCATGCTTCCCTTTGCAGCCCAGGGCGCTGCCATGGGAATCGAGGATGCCGAAGTACTGGCTGCGATGGTGGAACGCCACGGGACCAGCGAAGCGGCACTAGCAGCATGGGAAGCCCTTCGCCGCAAGCGCGTGCGCAAGGTAGTCGCTCTGGCACGGCAGAACGGTCGCATCTATCACATGGGCTGGCCTTTCAGCATGGCGCGCAATCTGGTTCTGGCGATCAGCAGTCCCCGAAATCTGGCAGAACGCCAGGCATGGATTTACGACTGGAAACCATAAGGCTATCAGCGCGGCTTGATGCTCGGCGGCCCAAGCCATCTAAGGGATGCGAGCAGGGAATGGGTTGTCGGCGTCCAGATGCCTATCTTGATGCCCGCAGAATGCAGCATCCTCCCCACCCACTGATTACACGGATTGAAAATATTGAAATGCCCTTCGGCGAGGAAAAAGGCGTCGCCTGGTCCGATGCTGGCACCGGCAAGATGTATCGTCCTGCCGTTTGCCCCCGTCAGAAAACTTGCCTTGATGGCGGAAAGCAGCCGCTGGTAAGCCGGTACGGGCAGGTCAACTGCAACGACGTCCTCATTGGCTGACAGTCGGCCCAGCGGCGTCACGCGCATGACAGGCTCATCGCCGGTCGCCGCCCGCAAGGTCGCTGAAACCGTGATGTCGGAATAGCTGCCTGCCGTTGTATAGAAAGCGCGCGAACCCCAGCCGAAACCGAGATAGTGCAAACCGGGATGGCCGAGCGGCAAACCGGTTTCGCCCAGATCGGGAAATGCCGCCAGCAACGCTTCGCTGACCGGCAGCGCTATGTCTGCATGCAGCAGGCCGGTCACCAGGAATATCCGGACGGTTCCCGGTTCTTCGGAGGTTCCTTGCGCCATGGCTGCTGGCGCATCCAGATTCCGCGGAACCAGGGCGCCGCCAAACGATGCAGCGACGTACAGGACCGGCAGCAGGACAATGCACGCCAACACCCAGCCACCGGCCCGGAAGGCGGTAGCTGGTCTGAACTTCAGCGGCAAGGCCGCCTGCCCTCTCGTTGATGATTAGTGCAGGATCTGGCTCAGGAACAGCTTGGTGCGTTCGTGCTGCGGGTTGTCGAAGAACGCCTCAGGCTCATTCTGCTCGACGATCTGGCCCTCATCCATGAAGATCACCCGG
>JAGRLQ010000062.1:9644-9773 GCA_020441735.1 Nitratireductor sp. | reverse complement strand
AGAATTCGTGCGGATAGCGGTGCCGGGTTTCGGGATCGAGTCCGGTTTCGGCAAGCGCGTTACAGACGCGCTCGTCGCGTTGCTCCGCCGTCAGATCGGCGGCATGGATTTTCAGTCCTTCGGCGACGA
>JAGRLQ010000062.1:0-9581 GCA_020441735.1 Nitratireductor sp. | reverse complement strand
TGCGGTAGGGCCGCATCTCGCGGAACGACTTTTCGTGGATCGCATCGCCCAGAAAGACGATCCGACCTTCGCTTGATATCAGCCGCACCAGCGCCATGCCGAGCGTGGTCTTGCCGGATCCCGATTCGCCGACAATGCCCAGCGTCTGCCCCTCTCGCAGGGTGACGTCGATCCCGTCGACCGCCTTTACATGATCAACCGTCTTGCGGAAGAAGCCGCGCTTGATCGGAAACCAGACCTTCAGGTCATCGCCGTGCATGACAACCGGCGCATCAGGATTGCGCGCTGGTGGATCGCCTTTCGGCTCGGCTGATAGCAGGTGCTTCGTATAGGCATGCTGCGGGTTTTCGAACAGGTCTGCCGTATTGCCGGCCTCGACGATCTTGCCGCCCTGCATGACGCAGGTGCGATGGGCGATCTTGCGCACGATGCCGAGATCATGGGTGATGAACAGCATTGCCAGACCCTGCTCGCGCTGCAACTCCCCCAGCAGTTTCAGGATTTGCGCCTGCACGGTCACGTCGAGCGCTGTGGTTGGCTCGTCGGCGATCAACAGCTTTGGTTCATTGGCAAGCGACATGGCGATCATGACGCGCTGACGCTGGCCGCCGGATAGCTGGTGCGGGTAGGCACCCAGCCGCTTTTCCGGCTCGCGAATGCCCACCAGATTGAGCAGTTCCAGCGTCCGCGCGCGTGCCGCGTTACTGTCCATGCCCTTGTGCAGTTTGAGGATTTCCGCGATCTGCTGCTCGATCGTGTGCAGCGGATTGAGCGAGGTCATCGGCTCCTGAAAGATCATCGTAATGTCATTGCCGCGCACGCGGCGCAGATCCCGCTCGTCATGATCGAGCAGGTTCTCGCCGTTGAACCAGATTTCGCCGGAAGGGTGCGAAGCGGCGGGATAGGGCAGGAGTTTCAGGATCGATAAAGCGGAAACCGATTTACCGGAACCTGACTCGCCCACCAGGGCTACGGTCTCGCCCGGCTTGATGTCGAAGGATATCCCATCGACGGCGAGATTGGTCCTGCCGCCCTGGGTAAAGGCGACGGAGAGATCGCGGACGGAGAGGAGCGGTTCTTCTGCCATCAGCCGAACGTCTTTCTCGGATCGAAGGCATCACGCACGGCCTCGCCGACGAAGATCAGCAGCGACAGCATCAGCGAGACGACAACGAAAACGGTAATACCGAGCCACGGCGCCTGCAGGTTGTTCTTGCCCTGGGCAAGCAATTCCCCCAGCGAGGCGGAGCCCGGCGGCAGGCCGAGACCGAGAAAATCGAGCGAGGTCAGCGTGGTGATCGATCCGTTGAGGATGAAGGGCAGGAAGGTCAGTGTCGCCACCATGGCATTGGGCAGCAGATGCTTGAAGATGATCGTGCGATTGCCGACGCCGAGCGCCCGCGCCGCGTTGACATATTCGAAATTGCGTGCCCGCAGGAATTCCGCCCGCACCACGCCGACAAATCCCACCCAGGAAAACAGCAGCATGATGCCGAGCAGAATCCAGAAGCCCGGCGGCAGGATCGCCGCGATGATCAGCAGAATGTAGAGCACCGGCAGTGACGACCAGATTTCGATAAACCGCTGGAAAAGCAGATCGAGCCAGCCGCCGAAATACCCCTGGATCGCGCCGGCCGTCACGCCCACGACCGCTGAAAGCAGGGTCAGGATCAGGCCGAACAGCACCGAGATGCGGAAGCCGTAGATCACCCGCGCCAGCACGTCGCGTGCCTGATCGTCCGTGCCAAGCCAGTTCCAGTTGCCAAGATGGCAGGCGGGATCTTCGGCGCCAAGCGGATAGGCCTGACAGCGGGTTTCCTTGTCATAGAGCCAGGATGGCGCCGACGGCGCTGGCTCGGGCACCTGGTTGTGCACCGTGCGGTAGGAATAGCGAACCGGCGGCCAGATCGCCCAGCCGTTTTCGGCAATCGCCTCCTCGATCTCGATGATCTTGTAATCGGTCTGGGCGAGGAACCCGTCCTCGCCGAGCCAGTGTTCCTCCGGGTAGTCGGTCATGACGGGCGAATAAATTCCGCCCTTGAACCAGACGAGAATTGGCCGGTCATTGGCGAGAAATTCGGCAAACAGTGACAGCGCGAACAGGACGAGGAATATCCACAGCGACCAGTAGCCCCGCTTGTTGGCCTTGAAGTTCTGCCAGCGCCGCTGATTGAGCGGCGACAGATTGATCCAGGGCCGCCGGGCAGGCGCCATATCCATGCTCGCGGCTGCCGTCATACGCCCCTCGATTCAAAGTCGATGCGAGGGTCGATCCAGGTATAGAGCAGGTCCGACATAAGGCTGACGAAGAGCCCGAGCAGGGAAAAGATGAACAGGGTTGCAAACACAACCGGATAGTCGCGCTCGATGATCGATCGGTAGCCGAGCAGGCCGAGCCCGTCGAGCGAGAAGATGGTCTCGATCAGCAGCGAGCCTGAAAAGAATGCAGCAATGAAGGCGCCGGGGAAGCCGGCAATGACGATCAGCATCGCATTGCGAAAGACATGGCCGTACAGGACCTGGCGCTCGGTCAGCCCCTTGGCCCGCGCCGTCTGGACATACTGCTTGCGGATTTCATCGAGAAACGAGTTCTTGGTCAGAAGCGTGGTCGTGGCAAACGCTGCCAGCACCAGCGCCGTCAGTGGCAGCGCCAGATGCCAGAAATAATCAACGATCTTTCCGAAGATTGAGAGTTCGCCGAAGTTCTCGGAGGTCAGTCCGCGCAGGGGAAACCAGTCGAAATAGGAGCCACCGGCAAACACCACGATCAGCAGCACGCCGACGAGAAAGCCCGGAATGGCGTAGGCAACGATGATGATCCCGCTGGTCCAGATGTCGAAACGGCTGCCGTCGGTCACCGCCTTTCGGATGCCCAGTGGAATCGAGATCACATAGGAGATCAGCGTGATCCAAAGCCCCAGCGAGATCGAGACCGGCATCTTTTCCTTGATCAGATCGATGACGGAAATCTTTCGGAAATAGCTTTCACCGAAGTCGAAGCGCGCATAGTTCCACAGCATCAGCGCGTAGCGTTCGAGCGGCGGCTTGTCGAAACCGAACTGTTTTTCGAGCTTTTCGATGAACTCGGGATCAAGCCCCACCGCGCCGCGGTATTTTGACGAGCCGCCGCCTTCCTGACCCAGTTGCTGGTCCTGGGAGAAATCCGTGCCGCCGCCCGAAAGCCGGTCGGTGGCAGAGCCGCCCTGGCCGGAAAGCTGTGCGATGACCTGTTCCACAGGCCCGCCGGGCGCGAATTGAATGACGGCGAAGGTGATGGTCAAAATCCCGATAATCGTCGGGATCATGAGCAGCAAACGCCTGAGGATATAGGCTCCCATGCCTGGTGGAATACCCCGTCATTTGGGCGGGAAATACTGGTTCCCGCATTTCGCGCCGTCACCGGGTTCGCGTCAGCGAAGTGCGTCGGCCTTTTCGCGATCAAGCCACCAAAGTCTTTCCACCGGAAAGAAATAGTCGGGCTTGGGTTCCTTCCAGCCGAATTCGTCCCACATCGCAATGCGGTGATTCGGCGAATACCAATTTGGAATCCAGAAATGGTGCGCGCGCAAGACCCTGTCCAGCGCTTTAACGGCGACGATCAGCGCTTCGCGGTTCTCGACCCGTTCGACGACCTCGATAAGCTTGTCGACGGCGCTGTTGCGGATGCCGGGAAAATTGCGCGAGCCGTTGTGCGCCGCACTGTCGGAATGAAAGAACTGCTTGAATCCCTCCGCGCTCGGGGTCGGATCGAAAGCAGTGTGGCTGCCGACAATATCGAAGTCGAAGCTCTCCAACCGGGCCTGAAACTGCGACGGGTCGACAAGCCGGATTTCAGCCGGGATGCCAAGGGTGCGCAGATTGGTGACAAACGGTCCGAGAATGCGCTCGAAGACCTGCGCCCGCGTCAGGAATTCAATCGTCAGCGCGTCGCCGCTTTCATTGACCAGCGTTCCGCCCTGTTTTTGCCAGCCGGCCTCCTGCAGCAGCTGGGTTGCCTTTCTGAGTGCGGCGCGGTTGTTGCCGCTGCCATCGGTTTCCACCTGCCGGACGGCTTCGCCAAACACGCTTTCCGGCACTTCGGCCCGCAGCGGTTCCAGCAGTTCGAGTTCCGCTTCAGAGGGCAGGCCGCTGGCGGCAAATTCCGATTGCTCGAACATCGAGTGCGAGCGGGTATAGGCGCCATAGAACAGATTGCGGTTAGTCCATTCGTAATCGAAGGCAGCGGCAATCGCCTCGCGGGTGCGGGGATCGGCGAATTTTGCCCGGCGCGTATTGACCGCCCAGCCCTGCAGGCTCGGGCGGATTTCGTCAGGGATTTCGACGCGCACCACCTTCTTTTCCGTGACAGCAGGAAACGCGTATTCCGTTGCCCAGGTTTTGGCGGTGTATTCCTCCCGCCAGCGCACCGACCCCTTCTTGAAGGCTTCGAACGCCGGTTGCCGTTCGCGGAAGAAGTCGATCCGCAGCGTGTCGAAATGGTCGATACCCCTGGCAAAGGGAAGGTCCTTGGCCCAGTAATCGGTGGCCCGGTCGTATTCGATGAAAAGCCCGGCCGAAAAGCGGCCCACCTTCCAGGGACCAGATCCGGGCGCAATTTCCATGACCTGGTCCTCGAAGGGAATTTTCTCGTGAAAGGCCTTCGAGAGGATCGGTATCGACTGGGCGATGGAAAGAATGGCCCTGTCGGACTGTTCGCCATTGAAGCGCAACTCCACCGTTGCATCATCGATCGCCACGGCTTCGTTCAGATCGGTCAGGTCGATCGACAGTTGCGGATGGCCGGCTTCCTTGATGATCTGGTGGGAGAAGGCCACATCTTCCGCCGTCACCGGACTGCCGTCGTGAAAGCGTGCCTCGGGCCGCAACTCGAACCGGTAAGTGTTGCGGTCTGGCGATATCTCCACCGTCCGTGCCAGCGCGCAATAGACCGAGTCCGGCTCGTCCCAGGCCCAGTTCATCAGCGAGTCGAAGCAGTATTCCATGCGCGGCGGTGCTTCGCCCTTGAGCACGAAACTGTTCAGGGTGTTGAAGGTCTGGGTGTTCTGATTGTAATACCAGTAGGACGGCTGGAAGGCGAAGCGACCGCCTTTGGGCGCCTCGGGTGCAGCAAAGGCGAAGTGGGCAAAGTCCGGCGGATATTTCAGTTCCCCAAAGGAGGAAAGTCCGTACAGCTTCACGCCGGTGGGGTTATCCGCCAGCGAGATGGAAGGCAGCCCTGCGCCCGCGAACAGGGCAACGCCGCCTGCCGCTGTCTTGAGAAATTCGCGCCGCGTGAAGGGCAGGTGGCCGGGAACCGCATCGCCGCTCATTCTTCAAGTTCCCGTTCGATTTCGGTATCGATCGAGATCGACCAGGTATCCAGCCCTGTATAGAGCGGCTGGTTCTCCGGTATCTGCAGCTTGCGCCACCAGGCATACCACTGGTCGGGATTGTGCCACTGCGGAATGGAGTAGAAGCCGAATTTCAGGATGCGGTCGAGCGCCTTGGTCAGGGCAACCAGTTCATCCCGGTCCTTGGCGACGATAATGCGTTCCACCATTTCATCGATCACCGGATCGGCAATGCCGGCAAGGTTGCGCCCGCCCGGCTTGTCGACGATGCCGCTGGTCCAGTATTCGCGCTGCTCGTTGCCCGGCGACAACGACTGGATCGTGACATTGGTCGCCATGTCGAAATCGTAATGGTCGAGGCGGTTCTTGTATTGCGCAGCATCGACGATCCTCAGCGAGCCCTCAATTCCCAATGGGCGCAGTTTTTCGATGTAGGGCAGAACAATGCGCTCATCAACGGGGCTGCGCCCGAGGAACTCGATGCTGAATGGCTTGCCATCCTTGTCGAGTAGTTTTCCGTTGGAAATGTTGTAGCCGGCTTCCCGGAAAAGCTTCAGCGCTGCACGTTGCATCTTGCGTGTGTCCGAAGACGACTTGATGACCGGCAGGGTAAACGGCTCGCTGAAGATGCGGTCATTGATCCGGCGGCGATATTCCTCGAGAATTTCAAGCTCGCGGCCTTCCGGCATGCCTTCGGACTGCAACTCGCCACCCTCGAAATAGCTGTCGGTGCGCGTATAGAGATCGAAGAACAGGGTCCGGTTCATCGTCTCGAAATCATAGAGCAGTGTAAGCGCCTCGCGTACGCGGCTGTCGGCGAACTTGGCGCGTCTTGTATTGAAATAGAGTGCCTGATGGGTCTCCGGTCCTTCGGTGGGGAACGCCTTTCGCAGCACATCGCCTTTCTTGAAGGCCGGGAAGATGTAGTCTTCCGCCCAGCGCTGCGAGCGGTTTTCCATCCACAGGTCTTCGATGCCGCCTTTCTTGAAGGCTTCCCAGGCAGCCGTCTGGTCGCTGAAATCGACATAACGGATTTCATCGAAATTGAACCGCCCCTTGCGCACGCCGAGATCCGCCGCCCAGTAATCCTTCACCCGTTCCCAGGTGATGGATTCCCCGACTTTCATCTCCTTGATGCGGTAGGGTCCCGATCCCAGCGGAATTTCATTGAGCGGCTGGCTGATATCGCGTGGTTTGCCATCCGCTCCGTTTGCCGTCCACCAATGCCTGGGTAGCACTGGCAGGTCGCCAATGATGTGAGGCAGTTCACGGTTTCCTGTAATGTCGAAGCGAAAGGTTACTTCATGATCGCCGGTTTTTTCCGCTGAAACCACGTTGTGGTAATAATTGGCGTAGAGCGGCTGGATTTCCTTCAGCTTTTCGAGTGACCAGATAACGTCTTCCGGCGTGATCGGCTCACCGTCATGCCAGCGTGCTTTCGGATTGAGCCGGTAGGTCGCCGACGAGTAATCCGCCGGAAAGCGGAAGGCTTCCGCTACCAGCCCGTAGGAAGCGCTTGGCTGGTCGATCGATTGCTCGAAAAGCGAATCCCACAAAATGCCACCGGTGTAGGCAAGGCCCGGTGCCGCCCGGCCGCGCACCACAAAGGGATTGAAAGAGTCGAAACCGCCGGTGGATGCCTGGTTGAACCGCCCGCCTTTCGGTGCATCCGGGTTTACATGATCGTAATGGGCAAAATCCGGTCCGTATTTCAGTTCCCCGAACAGCGTGTCGCCGTGTTTCCAGGCGGGTTCTTCGCTGCTGTCCTGGGCAAGCGCTGCACTGGCTGCCGCCAGAGCAATCATTGCGAATGCGGTGAAACATGCCGTCAGCAGCTTTCCGGTTCGTTTCATGGGCGGTCTGTTTTCCTCCGTTTGTGCGGTGCTCTTGTTCCACTCACACTACAAATTAGGTTCGTTGATGACGGTAGGCAATGAAAACAGCCGGTCAATTTCAGGTGACGCCATTGGCAGGCAACAAAAAAGCCGGGCTGAAACCCGGCTTTTCATGATTGTTGTCGATGCAGATCAGGAACCTGGCAGCGGGGCAGGGCTGTCGGACTGGGTGCGCAGCCAGCTCAGCAGGTTGGCGCGGTCGTCCGTCTTCTTCAAGCCGGCAAAGCCCATGGCCGTTCCCTTGATGTGGGATTTCGGCTTGAACAGGAAGCCGTTGAGTTCCTCATAGGTCCAGCTCTTGCCGGCGCCGAATTCCTTCATCGCGGCCGAGTAGTTGAAGTCGCCCTTGGCGGCAATCGGACCGCCGACGACACCGTAGAGATTGGGGCCGACCTTGTTGGCGCCGCCTTTTTCAAAGGTGTGGCAGGAAGCGCATTTCTTGAAGACAGTTTCGCCGGCAGCCGGATCGGCACTGGCAAGCAGCGGTTCGACAGGGTCATAGGCAGGACCGGCATCGGCTGCTTCGCCGCCACCCGATTCACCTTCAAGCGCGGCGATTTCAAAGCCCGCCTGTTCCGGTGCCTCGGCGTGGAAAAGGCTCTCGCTGAGCAGGGTCAGGGAAAACAGCACGAACACGGTGCCGAGAACGATCATCGCGACCTGGTTTAAACGAAACGAATCCATCTTCGAACCTCTATCTTTCCGGCAAACCACTCCGTTCACGGCACGGAAATGCCGGTGCGCATAAATCGCGCAAACCACTAATCGGTTTGCGCACGACATGCAACGCCTGTATTGGATCATCCAATGAGACTTTTTGCCACCGAAATGCGGGCTTTGCCGCAATTCCCCTGCCGTTGAAGCCACCACCATGGATGATACGCTCGTTCTGATCCCCGCCCGCATGGCTTCCACCCGTCTGCCAGGTAAACCGCTTGCCGGCATCAACGGCCGCGCCATGATCCTGCATGTTCTCGACCGGGCCCGGGAGGCTGCGATCGGCAGACCGGTCATCTGCACCGACAGCGAGGAGATCGCCGAAGCGGTTATTGCCGATGGTGGCGAAGCGGTGATGACCCGGGCCGATCATCCCTCCGGATCGGACCGTATCCATGAAGCGCTTGAAATCCTTGATCCGGAAGGCAGGGTGCGCTTTGTCATCAACGTTCAGGGCGATCTGCCGACCATTGATCCCGTCCTGATCCGTGAAAGCCTCGCGCCGCTGAAGGAAGGACCGGCCGATATCGCCACCCTAGTAACCGAAATCACTGACGAAGCGGAAAAGACCAATCCGAATGTGGTCAAGGCCATTGGCACGCCGATTGGCGAAAACCGGTTGCGGGCGCTCTATTTCACCCGCGCGACGGCACCTTCCGGCGACGGGCCGCTCTATCACCATATCGGGCTTTACGCCTATCGCCGCGAGGCGCTGGAGAAATTCGTTTCCCTGCCGCCCTCTGCGCTGGAGAGCCGTGAGCGGCTGGAACAGTTGCGGGCGCTTGAAAACGGCATGCGCATCGACATTGCCATTGTCGATACCGCGCCACTTGGGGTCGACACGCCGGAAGATCTCGAAAAAGCCAGGCAGGCGCTCGGCGGATAAAGGTCGAATTGCAGCGATCGCCGCCCATTGCCTACCGCCGCATTTGCCTCTATGCGATCGGCAGGAAAATGCATGCCAGGCCAAAATCATGAAAACGGACAGAAAACGCACCGGCAGGATCGGCTTTCAGGGCGCCCAGGGCGCCAATTCGGAAATCGCCAGCCGTCAGGTGTTTCCGAAAATGGAACCGTTGCCGTTCGACACGTTCGAGGATGTTTTCAACGCGCTTGATGCCGGCAAGATCGATCTTGCCATGATCCCGATCGAAAACTCGCTCGCCGGCCGTGTCGCCGACATTCACCACCTGATGCCCCAGCACAAGACCTGGATCATCGGCGAGCACTTCCTGCCCATCCGCTTCAACCTGATGGCGCTGCCGGGTGTGAAGATCAAGGACATCAAGACCGTCTACAGTCACGTTCATGCGCTGGGCCAGTGCCGCAAGATCATCCGCAAGCATCGCTGGAAGGCAGAGGTCGGTGGCGATACCGCAGGTTCGGCGAAACTCGTCGCCGAGCGTAACGACCGCACCATTGCCGCACTTGCGCCGGCGCTTGCCGCCGATATCTACGGCCTTGATACGCTTGCAGTGGATGTCGAGGACGAGGCGCACAACACCACGCGCTTTCTCATCCTGTCCAAGGAGAAGGAGTTGGCGCCCGCAGGCAAGGGGGCGGTAATCACCACTTTCCTGTTTCAGGTGCGCAACATCCCCGCCGCCCTCTACAAGGCGATGGGCGGTTTTGCCACCAA
>JAGRLQ010000385.1:3583-3905 GCA_020441735.1 Nitratireductor sp. | reverse complement strand
GGTGCTGGCGGCTTTGGCGATGCGGTCCGGTTCGTTTCGTGTTTCTGCATCGGGCATGGGGAATCCTTTGTTGGTTGGGAGAAGAGCGCGCCGCCGGCGTCCTCGCCCCGCTTGCGGGGAGAGGATACGAAGGCCCGGTGAGGCGAGCCCTTGAGCGATGCCGAACTGCTGGCCGCAGTTGGTGAGGGGTTCACCCCTCATCCGCCCTTCGGGCACCTTCTCCCCTGAGGGGAGAAGACGGCATGCCTCATCGTTCACGCGATACCTTCGTATCCGTGGTGTGAAGCCGGGGGTGAAACGCAAACCGCAGGGCGGCCTCGCC
>JAGRLQ010000385.1:0-3464 GCA_020441735.1 Nitratireductor sp. | reverse complement strand
TTGGCATCCGGCCTTCACAGGGATTGCGAAGAACCCCGGCAAATGGCCAGCGCCTCACCACCGGCAAAAAGCGCTCCGCTGCTGCCCTCCTCCGAAATGACGGCGATCGATCAAACCGGCGTTTGCGCTGGAGAACAGTGCGGCAAGGATAGGGGGAGGTTTTGGGAGGGGGGATAAGTTTTTGGCGAAAACACCACCAACATAGTCATCCTCGGGCTTGTCCCGAGGACCTAGCACAGAGTTATTCCCCGCAGCCCAACGCAAAGCGCGTCACCCCGGTTGCCATGCAAACCGGGGTCCACTGTGCCCGTCCGCAGGCACTGGTGGCTAGGTTATGTAAGATCGGCAAAACAAGCCCCGTCAGCATACTGAGAACCGTTCTCGCGCGAAGCTATGATGCAAACATACCATCCCCCGCCCAAATCGGCCCGAGCAAGACCAGAGCGTCAATAGACCCCGGTTTGCATGGCAACCGGGGTGACGCCTGCGTATATTTGCGAGTGCCGGATTGTGCTTGCTAGTTCAGGGGCTTCCCTCGTGGTTCGACAGGCTCACCATGAGGGAAGAGCGGGCGACTAATCCCCGAAGGTCACCCCGGGAGAGCGCCTGCTTTCAAAGACAATGATGCCGGCGGAAAAATCCGCCGGCACTGTTACACGGCTTCAATGGCTTTCATCTTCCGATCAAAAGAAGCCGAGCTTGTTCGGGTTGTAGCTGACAAGCACGTTCTTTGTTTGCTGATAGTGATCAAGCATCATCTTGTGGGTTTCGCGCCCGATGCCCGATTGCTTGTAGCCGCCAAAGGCCGCATGCGCCGGATAGGCATGATAGTTGTTCACCCACACCCTGCCGGCCTCGATATTGCGGCCGAAGCGATAGGCACGGGTTCCGTCACGGGTCCACACACCCGCGCCCAGTCCGTACATGGTGTCGTTGGCGATGGCGAGCGCCTCTTCCTCATCCTTGAAGGTGGTGACAGACACGACAGGGCCGAAGATTTCCTCCTGGAAGACCCGCATCTTGTTGTTGCCCTTCAGGATTGTCGGCTTGATGTAGAATCCGCTCGACAGGTCGCCGTTGAAGCGTTCCGCATCACCGCCAATCAGCACTTCGGCACCTTCTTCCGCGCCGATGGTGAAGTAGGACTTGATCTTGTCCTGCTGCTCCTGGCTGGCCTGCGCGCCGACCATGGTATCCATGTCACGCGGGTCGCCGCGCTTGATCGCCTTGACGCGCTCAATGCAGCGGGCGATGAACTCATCATAGATGTCTTCCTGTATCAGCGCACGGCTGGGACAGGTGCAAACCTCGCCCTGGTTGAAGGCAAACAGCACAAAGCCCTCGACGGCCTTGTCAAGAAAGGCGTCGTCCTCGGCCATCACATCGG
The DNA here is from genome assembly GCA_020441735.1 of Nitratireductor sp. Taxonomy (GTDB): domain Bacteria; phylum Pseudomonadota; class Alphaproteobacteria; order Rhizobiales; family Rhizobiaceae; genus Salaquimonas. Next base: position 2,077 of record JAGRLQ010000385.1, on the reverse strand, counting down.
AAAAGAAGACGTTGGGGCTTTTGCCACCGAGCTCCAGCGTGACCGGAATGAGATTCTCGGTTGCCGCCTGCATGATGATGCGGCCCGTTTCAGTCGAACCGGTAAAGGCGATCTTGGCGATGCGCGGGCTCCTGGCCAGCGGGCCACCCACATCGGGCCCGTAACCGTTGATGATGTTCAAGACGCCATCGGGCAGCAGGTCGGCGATAATCTCGGCCAGCACCATGATTGCCGCGGGGGTCTGCTCGGCCGGCTTCAGCACGATGCAGTTGCCGGCAGCCAGCGCCGGGGCCAGTTTCCAGGCGGCCATCAGCACCGAAAAGTTCCAGGGTATGATCTGGCCGACAACGCCCAGCGGCTCGTGGAAATGATAGGCCACCGTGTCGTGATCGATCTCCGACATGTTGCCTTCCTGGCCGCGCAGGACGCCCGCAAAGTAGCGGAAATGATCAACCGAAAGCGGAATGTCGGCCGCCATGGTTTCGCGGATCGGCTTGCCGTTGTCCCAGGTTTCCGCAGTGGCAATGCGTTCGAGATTCTCCTCGATGCGGTCAGCGACCTTGAGCAGGATGTTGGAACGCTCGGCGGCGCTGGTTTTGCCCCAGGCTTCCCTTGCCGCATGAGCTGCGTCCAGCGCCAGTTCGACATCCTCGGCGGTTGACTGCGCAACTTCGCAGACCTTGGCGCCGGTGATCGGCGTGATGTTGTCAAAATACCGGCCCTTTACAGGCGGCACGAACTTGCCACCGATAAAATTGTCATAGCGGTCTTTGAAGGGCGATTTGTAGTCACCCGTGATCTTCGTCATTTCGTTCATCAGATACCTCCTTTAAGCCCGGTTCCCTGCCGGGCGTTTGAGGAAGATGATTGCGAAGTTACGGGAAGTCAGTACGGGTAAATACGTTGAACAAGCCCAACTGTCTCAATAGCGAGACAGTTCAATTGCAGTTTTCACCGATACCGAGCCGTTTCATGCGGCGATACAGTGTTGCCCTGCCGATTCCCAGCGCACGCGCGGCTTCAGAGACATTGCCGCCGGAACGCGAAAGCGCCCGGTTTACCGCAGCACGCTCTGCCTTTTCAAAGCCCGTGGGGCCGTCGTCGCGGCCGAAAAGATCGGATGCGGGCAGCGCGCTGATCGGCCCGGTGGCGTTCAGCCGGAAGGCTTTCCGGGCACCGCGTGTAGCACCGCGCACGATATCATCCTGATCGACGGCGAGGAGTACAGCGGCTTCGCCGGCACTGGAATTGGCAACGACAATCCGTGCATCGGGAAATGCGGCGCGGAAATTCTCGACCTCGATCTGCTGGGCCGTCTGGGCAACCATGGCGGCAATCAACTGGTTGAATGACTCGGTCTGGTCCGCGCGTGCGGAAGAGACGTCAAGGGCGCCAATCAGTTCACCTTCAGGGCCGTAGATCGGCGCATCCATGCAGCTCATGCCGGTATTGCGGGCGTGAAAGTGTTCGTCGCGATGGATAATCACCTGACGGTTCTCGGCGATGCAGGTTCCGATACCGTTTGTGCCTTCAGAAGCTTCCGACCAGTCGGAACCCGGCGCAAGCCCCCAGCTTTGGAAAACCCCGAAATCGCTGGCCGACGTGCGCATGTCGAGGACAACGCCTTCGGCATCGGTCAGCAGCACGCCGCAGCCGGAACTGCCGACAAGCTGAAACAGGGCGTCAAGTTTTGGCGCGGCAACGCGTATCATGGCTTCCGACCGGTCGCGGCGCTCTGTCAGCGCGCCCTCGGAAACCCGTTGTACCTCGTCCCTTTCTCCGGGATTCAGCCCGTGATGCTGAAGCGAGCGCCGCCAGGATGCAACCAGCCGCGATCGTGCCGCCGCACTTGGATGATTGGCGGTTTCCACCACGCGCTCGACGTGCCGTGCATTTGAGCCCAAGCCGAAGTTCCTCCCGTCCGCACCCATTAGCAGATTTTCCGCACGCAGGAAAGAAAGCCCCACAAGGCGCTACTCCCGCACAAAACAAAAGCCCCGGTCTCTCAACCGGGGCTTTGCGTATGAACAGATGTCTGAATTCTACAGCCGATACAGAATCTGATCGGTCCAGAAGC
>JAGRLQ010000384.1:1061-1765 GCA_020441735.1 Nitratireductor sp. | reverse complement strand
TGGAAGGTGGCATTCCCGCTTCATCCTGAATACCGCACGCTTCCCATGGTCTGGTACATACCGCCGCTCTCTCCCCTTCAATCGGCGGCGGAAGCCGGAAAGATCGGCTGGGATGGCGAACTGCCGGATGTCCGGTCGCTGCGTATCCCCGTTCGCTACCTCGCCAACCTGCTGACGGCAGGCAAGGAAGAACCCGTGATCTCGGCTCTGGAACGCATGCTTGCCATGCGCAGCTATATGCGGGCGAAAACCATTGATGGCGTCAACAACGAGAAGATCGCCGAGAAGGTCGGACTGACCGGTCAGATGATCGAGGACATGTACCACATCATGGCCATCGCCAATTACGAGGACCGGTTTGTCATTCCGACCTCGCATCGCGAGATCACCGAGGATGCCTATGACCTTCGCGGCTCCTGCGGTTTCTCCTTCGGCAATGGCTGTTCTACGGGCGATGCCGACAGGGATCTGTTCGGCGGCAAGAAACCCCGTACGACGCAAACACCAACCGATCTGTTCAAGGAGTTGACCTGATGATCACGGCACTCAAAACAGCCTCCATCCTGCTGTCCTATCCGACACAGGAAATCCATGCGGCCTTGCCCGAGTTGGTGGAAATCCTGGAGAAGGGAAATCAGTCCGGCAGGCGCGAGGTCAAGCTGCTTGCAGAACTGGCAAGCAACATCGCCGATGGCGATCTCTAC
>JAGRLQ010000384.1:0-948 GCA_020441735.1 Nitratireductor sp. | reverse complement strand
GATCGCGGCCAGGCGATGGTCGACCTGATGGCTGTCTACGAAGAAAACGGGCTGGCAATCGGTGAGAAGGAACTTCCTGATTATCTTCCACTTTTCCTCGAATATCTGGCAACCCGGCCCGAAACCGAAGCGCGCGAGATGCTGTCCCAGACATTGCATATCATCACGGCGCTTCGCGAGCGGCTCAAAAAGCGCAAGTCGATCTATGCCAATGCATTCCTCGCCCTGGAGGCATTTGCCAAGGCAAAGCCGGACCAGGGTCTCGTCGAAACCATTCTGGCAAGACCCGAGGATAATCCCGATGATCTGGAGGCACTCGACGCCATCTGGGAAGAAGAGGTCGTCACCTTCGGCGGCAATTCCGGCGAAAACGATTGCGGGCCTGATCGCCTGCAGCGCCAGTTGAGAGCCTCGCAGCGCAAGGCTTCCAATCTCGATCAAAATCCGAACACCAACCCGGTTTCAGGGGAGGCACGTTAGTCATGACCGATTTTCTTCATCAGCTCCTGTTTGGGGTCTATCCCTACATTGCCCTGGCGGTTCTGATACTGGGCACCGCGCTTCGATATGATCGCGAACCCTATTCCTGGCGCTCCGGATCAAGCCAGTTGCTTCGCCGCAAGCAGCTTGTCTGGGGTTCGGTACTCTTTCATGTGGGTGTTCTGGTCATTTTCTTTGGCCACCTGGTCGGCCTGCTGACCCCGATTGCCGTATTCGATGCCATGGGCATCAGCCATGGTGCAAAACAACTATTGGCGATTATCGCTGGTGGCATCGCCGGGGTCATGGCGATCATCGGCGCAACCCTGCTGGTTCACCGGCGGCTGTTTGATGCACGGGTTAGGGCAGCATCGAGCGCATCCGATACGCTGATCATCGTTCTGTTGTGGCTGCAGCTGGCGCTTGGCCTGGCAACCATTCCAGTCTCGATGCAGCATCTGGATGGTC
>JAGRLQ010000383.1 GCA_020441735.1 Nitratireductor sp. | reverse complement strand
AGGAGGTCCGCCTCATCGACCTGTTCGAGCGGCACCGCAACGAAGCTTCGCTGAAGGGCTGCAAATACACCATTTCCTGCCCGAAGAACCTCTCCATCCGTGGCCGTCCCAATGCGCTCGCCCGCATGGTCGGTAACCTCGTCACCAATGCTTTCCGCCATGCCGGCAAAGTGAAGGTGACGGCAATCGACGATGGTCAGGATGCCGTGTTGTGGATCGACGACAATGGTTCGGGAATTCCGGCAAAGGACCGCGAAGAGGTTTTCAAACCGTTCCTGCGGCTCGATGAGGCACGCAACCAGGATGAAAGCGGCACCGGGCTTGGCCTGCCAATCGCTCGCGACATCGCCCGCCTGCATGGCGGCGACATCAAGTTGGAAGACAGTCCCATGGGCGGTTTGCGCGCCACCATCCGGCTGCCGCATTAGAACCCAACCGGAACTGAACCTCATCCGGCCTTGTACGGGCCTTAGTGCAGCCGGCTTCCATTGGGTACCGGCTTGTCGGGAGCAGCCAGTACCACGGCGCCATCGGTATCGGTAAAGCCCAGCGTCAGTACTTCCGACATGAACGGCCCTATCTGGCGCGGTGGAAAATTGACCACCGCCATGACCTGTCGGCCAACCAGTTCCTCGGGCTGGTAATGCACGGTGATCTGGGCCGAGCACTTGCGAATGCCGATCTCCTCGCCGAAGTCGATGCGCAGCTTGTAGGCCGACCTTCGGGCCTCGGGAAAGGTCTCCGCCGCCACGACCGTGCCGACGCGAATATCGACCTTCAGAAAATCATCTATGCTGATCTTTGTTTCATCACTCATTTCAAAACCTATGCAGACAGTTCCTCGGAACGCAGCCGCGCTGCGTGAATCGCTTTCGCCACCAGCTTCCCAAGCCGCTCCTCGCCCATTAACTCGCCCAAGGCAGCCGCAGTCGTGCCATTGGGAGAGGTGACGTTCTCGCGCAGGACACCAGCCGGCTCGTCGAGTTGTGACAGCATGGCTCCGGCACCGGCAATGGTTTCCCGCGCCAGCGCTTCCGCCAGATCAGGCGGCAACCCCTCGGCAACGCCCGCCGCCGCCATGCACTCGGCAAGGTGGAAGACATAGGCAGGGCCGCTGCCTGAAACCGCGGTAACCGCATCGATCATCGCTTCATCGTGAACCCAGCGCACCTTGCCGATGGCCGACAGCAACTCGCCGACGCGTTTCTTCTGATGCTCGCTGCAGTGCGAATTGGGACAACACACCGTGATGCCCTTTTGCAGGATCGCGGGCGTGTTGGGCATCGAACGCACCACCGGCACCTCACCCAGATGCGCGGTGAGCTGAGCAAGCGTCGTGCCCGCCGCCACGCTGACGGAAACCGTATCCGGCCCCGCGAGGCCTTTCAGCGTCGGGAGCACCGCATCCATCGCCTGCGGCTTGACGGCAATCAGCATTACGTCCGTCCGGTAGTCTTCCGGCGGTGAGGGAAGATGACGAACGCCATGTTTTTCCAGCAGCGCCAGCATCGGGTCTCGGGGTGACGGATCGACCACGGTGATGCGGTCGGCCGGAAAGCCGCTTTCGATCCAGCCGGCCAGCATTGCCCCGCCCATGTTTCCTGCCCCGACAAGGCAAAGTTCAAACGCATCGGCCATCGGCCCGCTCCTGGATGAAACTGCAACAGCATTTCACTGCCATAGCGTCCGGAGCGACTCAAGCCATGCCCACGGCATGAAAGAATAAAGGGAGATGTGGCTGGCGAGCAGGCAGCCGGTCAGGCGGTGCCGTGCGTCTCGAACAGCACGGCGTCCAGCGCCTCCTTGCTGGTCTTGCCGGCCCAGACCACATACTGGAAGGCCTGATAGTAGCGCTCACAGGCTTCCAGCGCGCTCGTCAGCAGACATTCGAGCTGCTCGGCAGTCGGATCAGCCCCACCGTTCAAAAGCAGGGTCTGGCGGAACATTACCGCGCCATCCTCACGCCACAGATCGAAATGGCCGATCAGCAACTGCTCGTTGACAAGACTGATGAGGTTGACCGCCTCATTCATCCGGTTTTCGGTGATCTTCAGGTCGAACGCGCAGGCCAGATGGAGGGCCTCGAATTCCTCCATCCAGGAAAGGGAAACGTCATAGTCGGACCATACTCCGTTGACCGTCATGCTGATCTCGTCATTGACGCGCTCGAACTGCCAGTCATTGAGGGAAGCAACCTGCTCCAGCAGATCGACCGGATTGGTATCCCGCTCCACTTCCAGTTCGAAAAGACCCATTCCCCGTATACTCCTTGTCCCCGTAACTCACTGTGCCGGGCAGCGCCTCATGCCGCCAAGCGTCTCCTGCCGGCCGCCGAAGCAGCCGGGCCTTGAAGCCGGAAGCGGACAGGTTGCAAAACCTGAAAACAGGTGCCCCGTTGCGACCTGTCCGCTCCACCTTAGGCAACCGGGAGGAGGAAGTTGCCCAGGTCCGCCGCGAATCAAAACCTGAATTCAGTGTACCCACGAAAAACCGTCCCGCCACAGGCAGCGGAAGGATTGAAAGGCGAATCTGTGGAGAAGG
>JAGRLQ010000382.1 GCA_020441735.1 Nitratireductor sp. | reverse complement strand
TCAGGCGCTCGATGCAGGTCGGCCAGATTTCCGATTCGGTAAAGACGGCAAGGTCCGGCTGCCAGTGATCGAGAAACCGGTCGACGGCCTGCTCCAGATCCAGCGGTACATACTGGTGAAAGGCACCTCGCGGCAGGCGCTTTGCCACCACTTTCGCCGAGGTAACCGTACCGGTCGTCATGACCGCGTTGACGCCAAGCGCGTGCACCCGCTCGATCAGCGCCAGAACCGCCATGGATTCTCCGACACTTGCAGCATGAAACCAGACCAATGGCCCATCCGGGCGTTCGGTGGAGGGGTAGCCGTAACGTTCATAGCGGCGGGCGCGGTCTTCCTTGCCGCGGCGGGCTCTCAGCGCGAGAAACGGCCCCATGAACGGATAGATCAGCCGCCCGAAACGCCGGTAACCGCCAAGGGTAAGGCGGATGATGAGGTCGTTCATCGCCAAGGCTCAGGCTCCCCCTGCCTGGGTTTTGCTGCACTGCCCATGCGGCATGCTCATCTTTCCTCCCCGGACACATCTGCATCCTCGGGTTCGGGAACACCGGTCAGTTCATAAGCCCTGCGGGTAACCCGATCCATTTCGTTCTGCAGCCTGATCCGTGCCTTTTCGAGCTCTTCCGGCCCCGCATTGGCAGCAACCTTGATACGCTCACCCGCCACGATGGCGGACTTTCCGAAAGGCCGGTTGATTGTCGTCCTATCCCAGCTCTTGGGCAAGACCCAACGCCGGGAAGATGCGACTGCCAGCGGCACGATCGGGCGGCCGGACTTCCGGGCAAGCGCAATGATGCCCGGACCGGCGCGCCGCGGTGTCCCCTTGGGAATATCGGCAGTCTGCAGCACACTCTCACCCCCTTCGAGCGTAGCCAGCATTTCGAGAAATCCGCGCAGCGCACCCTTGGAAAGCGTGTGGCGCGGATTGCGGCCGCCGGAAGCCCGAATTGTCTTGGCGCCAAACGCCTCCGCAACCCGGGCGGTGATTTCGCCATCAAGGCTGCGCGAGATCATCACGGCACCGCTGAGCCCGATGGGTATGGCTGGCAGGAGAACATGCTGGCCATGCCACACGGAAACGATAACCGGCAGCTCCGGGGCGACCTGATCGAGGATGTCCTCAGGCTCCACCACCCAGGAGTTGGTCCTGAAAACGAATTTCAGATAATGGACCAGCAGCCAGGCAACAATGGAAGCGAAGACGCCATTCTGCGATACCCAGCGCCCGGGCCTGCGCAGCCACGTTGGTGTCCTGCGCGGTTTTGACTTCGGCATGCCGGATTCCTCAGCCTTGCGACCGGACATTTACTTCAACCTTTTCTGAACCCGGCAGCAGGCAGGGGTACCAGCACGGTCAGCTCGCTCAAGAGCTTCAGCCGTATATCCCGTCACCGTCGGGATCGAGGACCTTGTGTAGATGGACGATAAAGTAACGCATGTTCGCATTGTCGACGGTCTGTTGTGCCTTGGCCTTCCAGGCCTGGTGGGCCGACTGGTAGTTCGGAAAAAGGCCGACAATGTCGACCTTGTCCAGATCGCGAAAGGTTACGCCCTGAAGGTCGTTCAACTCGCCGCCGAAAACCAGGTGCAGTAGCTGGCCGTCTTTCTCCACCGGCTTGTTGTTGTCGTCGCTCGTCATTTCCCGCTCCGGTCTGGTTGGGTTGCTCCTCCGCTGGGCGGCACTAATGAAGAAATCCGCCCGATTTCGCAAGCTCGATAACGCCTTTCACCGCTTCCGTTCCGGCAGCCAGCAGCGGTCCGGATTTGGTGGCCGGGCGGTTGTATTGCGGCTGCACCCCATCGAGATCGACCAGTGCGCCGCCGGTCTCGCGCAGAATGATGTCGGCAGCGGCAATGTCCCACTCGCTGGCACCCGGTCTTGCAAACGCGGCATCCACCTTGCGACTCGCCACCATGGCAAGGCGGTAAGCGAGCGAGGGAATGAAAGGCACTACGGTAAGCTCATTGCCGGGGCTCGCGGAAATCGCATCATTGAGCTTGCGCGAAGCCGTGATGGACAGGACGCCAATGCCCGACAGTCTTTCAAGCGGCCTGCCGTTCAATCGCGAGCCCTCGCCGCTGGCCGCGGCAAAGGTTTCCGAAAGTGCCGGGCACTCGAGAACGCCTGCCACCGGAACACCGTTTTCCACAACCGCAACCGAGATGCACCATTCCTTGCGTCCGTCGATGAACCCCCTGGTACCATCGATGGGATCGACGACGAAGATGCGGCTGGCTGAAAGGCGCTCGCCGCTGTCCTCGGTTTCCTCCGAAAGCCAGCCATAATCTGGCCGTGCCGTACGCAGGGTTTCCGTCAAGAAGCGGTCGACTGCGAAATCGGCCTCGGAAACCGGCGAGTTGCCATGCTTGTGCCACACCTGATTATCAGCACGAAAATAGCTCATGGCGATTTCGCCCGCCTTGCGCGCGGCATGCTCGATCAGTTCAAGATCGGATGAAGGCGGAGCGAGATCACTTTCCACCAATGGTCATGCCCTCGATCAGCAGAGATGGTGCGTTGATCGCACCGCGAAACTCGAGATCGTTTGCCGGCGTCATTGCCAGAAACATGTCCTTCAGATTGCCCGCAATGGTAATTTCGGCAACGGGATGGGTGATTTCGCCGTTTTCGATCCAGTAGCCGCTGGCTCCCTTGGAATAATCGCCCGTCACCATGTTGATGCCGTGGCCGATGGTCTCCGTACAGAGTAAGCCGGTGCCGATCTCCTTCGCCATTTCCTCCGGTGATTTCTCACCATTGGCAATCCAGGCATTGGTAGAAGAGGGCGAAGTGCCCGAACCGCTGCGCGAGGCGCGCGCATTGGTCTTGAGGTCCAGCTCGCGTGCCGTTGCGCCATCAAGCAGCCAAGTTGTCAACTGGCCCTTGTCGATAAGCGTAAGCGGCTGGCAGGCCAGGCCTTCGCCATCAAAGGGCCTTGAACCAAGTCCGCGTTTTCGCAGGGGATCATCCGTAACGGTGATGGCTGCTGCGGCGACCTGTTCGCCCAGCCTGTCACGCAGAAAACTTGTCTTGCGAGCGACCGAGGTGGCATTGATGGCGCCAAGCAGGCTGCCCAGAATACCGCCGGACAGGCGTCGGTCGAAAATGACGGGATAGGCACCGCTTGCAACCTTCTGCGGATTTGCACGGCGCACGGCGCGCTCTCCGGCGGTTCGACCGATTTCCGCAGGGCTTCTGACATCCTCGCGGTGGACCGCGCTGGAAAAATCGTAGTCGCGCTCCATCGTTTCGCCCTCGCCGCTCATCATGGAGGCGGAAACCGAGCAACCCGAACGGGCATAGCTGCCGGAGAAGCCTGCCGATGTCGCTAGCACGAAACCGGAAATGCCCCAGCCGGCGGAAGCGCCCATCGATTTGGTAACGCCGGAAACGGCAAGCCCTGCCTCTTCGGCTTCGAGCGCTGCCTCCTGCAGGCGTTCAGGATCGGGCGGCGTTGATTCCAGCAGGTCGAGATCGGGGATAGTCGTGATCAGATCTTCTGCCGCTGCCAATCCCTGAAACGGGTCTTCCGGCGAAACCCGGGCCATGGCGACGGCGCGCTCCGCCACCATGCCGAGATCGCTGATCTGATTGGTGGAAACAGTGGCAACCCGCTTGCCGGCAAAGACGCGCAGATAGAAATCATCGCCCTCCGCACTGCCGGTGTTCTCCACCTTGCCTTCGCGCACCGAGACGCCGACGGACCGGCCCTTGGTGACCACGACATCGCACTGATCGGCACCGGCCTTCAGCGCGGCGGATACCAGGCGTTCGGCATTTTCTTCCAGGCTTTCAAGCTGAACCACCAAATGGCGTTCCTTCCTCATCAAATAGACAGAACGTGACCTAGGGTATTGGTGCGCCCGCATCAAGGCCGTATCGGTCAAGCCTTGTTGACAGGCAGCGCGCCAAGGCGCAGGAGGCAGGGTCCGGATAGCGGGTTCTTCCGGTTGTTTGAAAAAAGGCATTTCATCCTTGGCAAGAAAACCATCCACACCCGCACAAGACGGCCCGGCCTTTCTGACCGGTTCCACCATGCGCCACGTGGTCGTCATGTCGACAACCGGCGCACTGGGATTGGTCGCCATCTTTCTGGTCGATCTCGCCAACCTGTTCTACATCTCGCTGCTTGGCCAGCAGGAGCTGGCGGCTGCCATCGGCTATGCCTCGACCATCATGTTCTTTGCCGTTTCCGTGTGCATCGGCTTCACCATTGCCGCAGGCGCATTGACGGCACGGGCGATCGGTTCGGGCAATGAGCGGCGGGCAAAGGCCTATGCCGGCGCCTCGCTCATCTTCATGCTGGCGGTTTCGATCATCATGGCAATCGTCCTCTACTCGGCAATCGGCTGGTCGCTTGATCTGCTGGGCGCAGAAGGCCGCACCAAGGAGATTGCCGAAGGCTTCATGTCGATCACCGTTCCCTCAATCCCCCTGCTTGGCATCGGCATGGCGAGCGCCGGCTTGCTGCGCGCCAAGGGTGACGCCAAGCGGGCGATGTATGTGACGCTTTCCTCCGGCATTTCGGCAGCCGCCTTCGATCCGCTGCTGATCTTCTATTTCGATCTCGGTGTCACCGGTGCCGCCATTTCGGTGGTGATCGTGCGGGTTCTGTTCGTGCTGGTCGGCTTTCATGGCACGGTGCGCGTGCACGACATGGTGCGCATGCCCAACGCCGAGGAACTGCACGCCTTTGCCTCGCCCTTTTTCCGTATTGCCAGTCCGGCCGTGCTGACCCAGGTGGCAACGCCGGTGGGCAATGCCTATGTCACCAGCACCATCGCCGATTTCGGCGACGATGC
>JAGRLQ010000381.1 GCA_020441735.1 Nitratireductor sp. | reverse complement strand
GTGTCGAGGAACCGGCGCAGCATGGCGTTGTTGTGATGGCCGAAGCTTTCATAATCGCCGCCGAACGGGTTTGGAACAACAGTCAGCGGCTGATGCAGATAGGGTTCGAGGGCTGCCTTGTCGGGCACGCTGTCGGGTATCTTGCGCATACCGTCCATGTCATCGGAAAAGCACAGCAGCCGAGTAGCAACCTTGTCGGCAGTCAACAGGCGGAAGGCCGTGCGCACCATGGTCGTGCGGGCTACTTCACCGAAGGTGCCGATATGAGGCAGACCGGAAGGACCATAGCCGGTTTCGAACAGAACCGTTTGCGGGAAGCCCGTTTTTTCATAGCGCTTGATAAGCTTGCGCGCCTCCTCGAAGGGCCAGGCCTTGGAGTTCTGGGCCGCCTCAACGAGTTCGTCGGTAATTTCCAGGGCGGGCAGGGCTGCACCGGTCATGGCAAACAAATCCTGGCTGTTCGAGGTTGAAGAATTGCAGGCGGGCCCAGCCGTCATTTGCAGTGCGGCCCGACGGGGAGCGGTTTACTGCAAGCGGCAGCCAATTCCAAGCCTTGTGCGCACCCGACCAACCGCCGCGACCGTTTGTACCAAGCAAGCGTTTGCACAATCACCTATCTTTGACTTGCCTTGCGGCTGACTGAGTCGAATAACCGGGAGACGCAATCGGCCAGGCTGTTCGGGAAAGGAAAATCATGTCGGAAGCCACCACCAGACTGGCAATTTTTGCGGGGCTGTTCGTTGTGCTGGCGGCTTGCGAATACTTTGTTCCGCGGCGCGAGCTGAAGCCGCTGAAGGCGCGGCGATGGTTTACCAACTGGACCATCGTGCTGATCGATTCCCTTCTGGTGCGCCTGTTGTTCAAGACGGCCGCCGTAGGGGGTGCCCTGTGGGCGGCGGAGCGCGGCATCGGCCTCTTCAACTCCATCGATGCGCCCTACTGGCTGGCCTTCGCGGTTTCCTTTGCCGTACTCGACTTTGCCGTCTGGCTGTCGCATCTCGCCTCGCACAAGATTCCGCTCTTCTGGCGCATTCACCGCATGCATCACAGCGACGTCGACATCGATGTTTCGACCGCGATCCGCTTTCACCCGATCGAGATCATCCTGTCGATGGTATGGAAATATGCCGTGGTACTGGCGCTCGGTGCACCGGCAGCTTCCGTACTGGTCTTCGAGATCGTGCTCAACGGCGGTGCCATGTTCAACCACTCCAACTTCAGGCTGCCATTGTGGCTCGACCGCTGGCTGCGGCTCATCATCGTTACCCCCGACATGCACCGGGTCCATCATTCCACCATCCCGCGGGAAACAGATTCCAATTACGGCTTCAACCTGTCGATCTGGGACCGGATGTTCAAAACCTACATACCGCAGCCGGAACTGGGCCATGACGGCATGAGCATCGGCCTTAAAGAGTGGCAGGATGAGCGGCCTGCCGATCTGGTCTGGACGCTTGGCGTACCGTTCCGTGATCAGCGCTAGACCGTATCTTGCTCAGTAGAGGCCGAGCGGGAAATAACGCAGATAAAGTTCCTTGAACTTGCCTTTGTCATTGATCGTCTTCAGCGCGTAGTTGAAGGCGTCGGCCAGTTCGGTATCTCCCTTCTTCACGGCAATCGCCAGACCGCGTCCGAAATACTCCTCGGAGATATACGGGCCGCCGGTAAACTCGCAGCAGTCCCCGGCACCCGAAGACGCCAGCCAGAAAGAGGCTGAAACAGCATCGGTAAAAACCGCATCAATCTCGCCGATCTTCAAGGCATTGAATGCCATCTGCCGGGTCTGGTAGACGCGCGCGGTACGCGAGGCAAAGCTGCGCTCGAAATAGGCCTTGTGGCCGGAATTGGCGACGACGCCAACTGTCTTGCGGAACAGGGATTCATAGACCGGCTCGACAATCTCGCTGCCGCGCCGGGTGACAAAGCGGCCCGGAATTTGCAGATAGGGGCGCGAGAATTCGTACTTTTCCCGCGAGGCCGCGGTGACCGCCAAGCCGGCGATGACAGCTTCACCCTCTCCTTCCTCGACTGCCTTGTCCAGCTGGTCCCAGGGCAAGGCCTGTATCTGGCATTTCGCCAGCACGCCAAGCTCGCTGCAGATTTCACGGGCAAGATCGATGTGGAAACCCGACAGCCTTTTCTTGCGATCGATGAAGTTGAAGGGCGGGAAGTCGGTTGTGGTCAGGAAGCGCAGTCGCGGGCGCTGCGTCATGGATGGTTTGACGAAACGCTCATTCGAATCCCAGAAGTTGGGAATGATCAGAGACTGCGCCCGTGACACCGAGGGAACGGCCAGCAAAAAAATCGCCGCGAAGGCTGATATCCAATACTGCTTCGACATCCAACGCCGCGCTTTACCACTGTTGAGAAACCAGTATACGGTTGCCTGAGGTAGTACCCACCTTCGCTACTGGTATTTGTTGGCGGGGTTGTAGCAGGTTGGGCGATTCAGGGGAACACCACCCATATCAAGAAAACCATTCGGCGGATAAGGACAGCGGGTTTCGCGACAGCGCAGGCCAGCAAGCCTATCTGCATGGCGGTGCCGGGCAAGGCGGCGGCGATGACAAGCAGAAAACCAGGCTTGAAGACGGCTTCGTTCTGCTTGACGAAGAACAGATCGCCCGGACCGTCCTGACGCCGGCGCAGCTTGCGGCAGGGTGTGGCCTGCTGGCAGCTTTTATTGCTGCCTTCTGGTTTTACCCAACCGCCGCCATTCTCACAGCTTCCATCATTTTCAGTGTCTTCTATATAGCCGTCGCCGTATTCCGGGCTGTCGTTCTTGCCGGGATTGACCGGATCGACGCCGAGGTTTGGGGCGGTGGCAACGGCTTTTCCGACAGTTCCCTGCCAATGGGTGATTACGTCATTCTCGTTCCCCTCAACCGCGAAGCAGGCCAGGTTCGGGATCTGGTTTCCTCGCTGGAACAACTCAGATGGAGAGCAGGCAGAAAGCACATCTATCTGCTGCTGGAGCATGATGACGTTGAAACCACTATCGCCGTCATCGCCGAACTGCCCAGACCCGGATTTCATCTGTTGATCGTGCCGCCGGGTATGCCGAGGACCAAGCCAAGAGCTCTGAACTATGCCTTGCGGCAAGTCGAGGGCGATTACCTGGTTATCTACGATGCGGAAGACCGGCCTCACCCGCTGCAGCTCGTAGAAGCTGCAACGGTCTTCATGCGGTCCGGCCCTGATCTTGCCTGCCTTCAGGCGCCCCTGGTGGTGGACAACCGGCAAGCATCCTGGCTCGCCCGTCTTTATGCCATGGAATACGACACGCTGTTTTGCGGCATGCTACCGACACTGGCACGATGGCGGGCACCCATCCCGCTCGGCGGCACATCCAATCATTTCGTTTTCAGGAAGCTGCTGGAAGCCGGCGGCTGGGACAGTTTCAACGTTACCGAGGACGCCGATCTCGG
>JAGRLQ010000061.1 GCA_020441735.1 Nitratireductor sp. | reverse complement strand
GATCAAGGAAAACCGAATTGACGTAGTGGTAGTCTACAAGATCGACCGTCTGACGCGGTCCCTGATGGACTTCTCGCGCATTGTCGAGATTTTCGATGCGCACGGTGTTTCCTTCGTCTCAGTAACCCAAGCCTTCAATACGACCACATCCATGGGCAGGCTTACCCTCAACGTGCTGCTGTCCTTTGCACAGTTCGAGCGTGAGGTAACCGCTGAGCGAATCCGGGACAAGATCGCAGCCTCTCGGAAGAAGGGGATGTGGATGGGCGGGAATGTCCCGCTTGGATATCGGGTAGAAAACCGCAAGCTGCTGATCAACGAAGTTGAGGCAGAGACCATCCGCCATATCTTCCATCGTTATCTGGAACTGAAATCAATCCGCAAGCTTGCAGACGAGGTGAACCGGTCCGACAAGGTCATACGCCGTGGCCCGCCAAGAAACGGAACCCACTACATCACCGATGCATTCCGGTCCGGTAACCTGCGGCATCTGCTCGCCAATCCGGTCTATGTCGGCAAGGTACGCCACCGTGACAAGGTCTACGAAGGCGAGCACGAGGGTATCATCGATGCCGAAGTGTTCGAGCGCGTCCAGGCGCAGTTGAAACAACAAGCTCCCAGGCGTCGGCACTCAACCAACACGCATGATGTCCATCTGCTGAAAGGAATCCTGTACGACGAAACCGGCGATCGGCTGACGCCCACCCACGCCAGCAAGAAGGGTGTACGCTACCGCTACTACGTCTCCAAACGGATCGTGGACAAGGGACGCGACCCCGCTCACCCCTATGCCGGCTGGCGGGTTCGCGCCGGCCATATCGATGCGATTGTCGAGAACCAGTTGCTGCAGTTCCTCAGCGATGGCGGTCAATTGATGGAGTGGTTCACGAGAGCACTTGAAGGAGAGCAAGTTTCCAGACTGCCAATGCAGGCACTCGACAAAAAGGATCAATGGGCCGACCTGAAAGCAGAAGACAAACAGGAGACCCTGCAGCGTCTGTTTGTCGGGATCACCATACGTGTCGGCTGGATCAGGTTTGAACTCGACCGGCAGGCTTTCCTTTCCTGGCTGATGGATGTCCCGCCGGATTCCCTCTCCCACGAAAATCTCCGATCCTTCGTACTGGAGCAGCCGATGTCGGTACGGCGTAGAGGTGTTGAAAGCCGCATGGTAATGGCGAACGGCGCATCATTGCCAAGGCCAGATGCAGCACTCATCGACTTCATTGTTCGCGCCAATACCTACCTTGCCGCATTGACTGATGGCTCCGCGAAGACACTCACACAAGTTGCAAAAGAACAAGGAACTGACATCTCCGAAGTGAGCCGACTGCTGCCTTTTGCATTCCTCGCACCACAGCTGGTGGAAGCTATCCTTGCAGGAAACCAGCCATTCGAACTTGGCGCCCTTCGCCTCGCACGGCTCGCCAGTCTACCTGTGAATTGGCACCAGCAAGCTGAATTGCTCGGATTCTGACAGCCTGGTCACAGGGTCCCCCGCCAAAAATCCGATCTACCAACCATCGTCGGTCCAAACGTTTGGGTGTCGAATTCGGTAAACAGAGACAGGCCGCAAAAGCTCTCATAAGTTGCATTATCTAACAGAGATTTGCGAGATATATCCTAGTAAGAAGCGCATAAATATCTGAATAATATAAACTATTACGTCTCTAGGAAATACACGTAAAACTAGAAACAACGGTGGTGGGCCCGGCAGGACTCGAACCTGCGACCAAGCGGTTATGAGCCGCCGGCTCTAACCAACTGAGCTACAGGCCCTGAATTTCCCGTTGGTCGCCTGTGCATTACCCCTTTTGCAAAACGCTGACAAGGCGCTGGACCGGTTGCGATTCAACTCGTGGTCCCCCCATGTCCAGACAGGGTCGCGCAATGGAAACATGGCCGGCCCGCTTCCAAAAAAACCTGCCACGACAAATCCCTGCCTTTATTGGCGCCTATCCGGTCCTGCGCCGGGCGCGCCGTCATTCGCCCGCAACCCGCATCCCCAGAACTGCATTTCCAAAAAGGATACCTGATGACGAAATCCATCCTTTCAACCCCGGCACTGCTGTTTGCCGGCGCACTCTTCCTTGCGCCGGCCATGCTGCCCGCAACGCAATCTGCGCCATCCTTTGCCGCCACAGCTCAGGCCGCCGAAAAGCCGGTACCGCAAATCAGCATCGTGGGGGAAGCAAGCGTCGATGTGGCGCCCGACCTTGCCATTCTTGATCTCGGTGTATTGCGTGAAGGCAAGACGGCGCGCGAGGCACTGACTGCCAACAATGAAGCCATGGCCGAGGTCATCGCCGCCATGAAGGAAGCCGGCATCGAGGCACGCGACCTGCAGACCTCGAACTTCGTCATTCAACCCAAATACATCTACCACCGGCCGAAAAACGGCGAGGAACAGAAGCCGCCGCGCATTGTCGGTTATCAGGTTTCCAACAATCTGACGGTGCGCATTCGCGATCTGGAAAAGACCGGAGAAGTGCTCGACCGGGCGGTGACTCTCGGCGTCAACACCGGCGGATCAATCCGCTTCGGCAATGACGACCCGAAAGCCGAAATCGCCAAGGCTCGTGCCGCCGCCATGAAGGATGCGATCGGCAGGGCCGAGACCCTGCTGCAGGCAGCCGGTGCAAAACTCGGCCCGATCCTCTCGATCAGTGAGAATTACAATACGCCCCGGCCTGTGCCAATGGCGCGCGGCAAGATGATGGCGGAAGCGGCAATGGCCGATTCCGTCCCCATTGAGGGCGGTGAGAACACCTATTTGGTGACGGTTTCAGTGACCTGGGAAATCAGGCAGTAGAAGCCGCACAGCAGACAAAAACGCCGCGGAACCTGTCCGCGGCGTTTTCTTTGCCAGCCATGTGCCAACTGGGAAGGCTGGCTGGCTTGAAGACTGCTCAATAGCCGTAGCCGTGGCGGCGCGAGCGATCGATCCAGGCGATATCGCAGTGGCGCGAGTGGCGTTCGAAACCGATCTTCACACGATGGCCGCGCTTGTTGCCTTTCACCACCACATAGCGCTTGCCGACACGATCAACACGGGCGTGGCGCACACCCCGGCGCTCGGCCTTGTAAACGGCTTCACCCGGACGGCAGAGGCTGCGGTGGACATGCTTGTTCTTGTGGCGGTGCTTGACATTGCCGATATGCACCGCACCGTGGGTGCCGTAAATGGTGATGCCGGCCTGGACCTGGCCGGCCGAGGCTACCTGGGGAGCAGCGGCAATGAGGCCAATTCCGACGATGGCGGAAGCAAGACCGCCCTTGATGAATTTGGTGAACATGATTGCGTCCTTTCGCTGTTATGCCCCGGCTCAGCCCGAAGCTGATGGACGCAACATGCACCAGCCCGGCTGAACCGGGCCGGAACCGGCCATTCATGTACTATTCATGTGAAGAAGGTTCAGGCAGCCTGCGTGCGCGAGCGGCCAAGCGTTTTGCTCGCCCGGCGCAGATACCCTGTCACCGGCGCATCAAACAGGTAATGAACCAGATAGCTGATGATGATGCTGAGTGCGACAACGCTGAGCGTATAACCCGCCACGAGGCCGGCAGGATCGAGCGTTTCGTAAAGCCCGCTTCTGCGGAAAGCGATGCTGACGCCGCCAACCACGAAGGGGTGCACCAGATAGGTTGCGTAGGAAATTTCCCCCAGCTCCAGTATCGGGCGCGCAATTCTTGCCTGATCGTTACCGCTCGACAACACGGCCGCAATGACAATCAGCGAAGCCGGTATTCCGTAAAGAACGGCACGGGCAGACTCGATGCGGGCATCGAAGCCCGGCATCTGCATCAGGAAGATGCCGGAAAAAAGCACCAGTACAATGCCGAGCGCCTGCGGAATGCGCGACCCTCTGCAATAGGCATAGGCGATGCCGGCACCAAGACCGAACTCCAGAATGATCGGATGGGAAAGAAACGTCACCAGCGTTCCTGAATGTCCACCGGCCGAACGCAGCAGATTTGCCCCAAACACCAGCGCCACCAGCGCCACCAGCAAACCGAAGATCGCCCGGGTCCGGGAAAAGAACAGAGAAAGCGAAAACACGAAATAGAACAGCATTTCGTATTGCAACGACCACCCAAGTCCCAGCACCGGGCGGATCATATCGTCACTGTCACGCTGATAGGGCCAGAAAAGATAGGATGCGATCCATTGCCCGACGTCACTTGTAGCGGTTTTGACAGTTCCGGGCAAAAACAGGATCACGGCGATCATCAAAGTCGTTGCAGCCCAGTACAATGGCACAACACGGATCAGCCGTCGTTTGAAGAAACCCAATGCGGAGCCCTTGCTGCCGAACTGGTCCCAGCAACTGTAGACCATGATAAAGCCGGAAATGACAAAAAAGAGATCGACGCCGAAATCGCCGGGAAACAGCTTTTCGTTGAACCGCATGGCCTTGCCGGAAAGCAGCGAGACGAGTTCATGGGCACAATGGCTCACCACGACAAACATGACGGCGACCGCACGCAGCAATTGCAGCGATTGAAGCTTGTCGGTTTGACGCAGATCATTGCGAAACAACATGAGTATGCACCATTAATTGCAGAGACATGCAATCTGGCCGTGGACGAAGCTACCCGCTGGGCAACGGCGATTGATTATGACGTAGTTCTGTCAACTTTCTGAAATTTTCGTCGGATTTGGTTAAAATTATATTCATACGGGCAGTGAGGGAGGAAAGCAGCAAATGACGAAAACCACCGGCGCCACCGCGCTGATGGCGCTGGACGCGGCAGCGCTTGACCTGGAAACCACCAGCCTCGATGCTTCCGAAGCACGCATCGTGCAGATTGGCGCGTTGCGCATGAACCGGGGAAAGATCGACACGACGTCGGTGATGGACAAGATTGTCGATCCCGGCATTCCCGTGCCTTCGGCATCGACTGCCATTCACGGCATCTCCAATGCCATGCTGCGCACGGCGCCCGATCTGAAAAAAGCCTGGCAGGGCCTGCAGGAATTCATCAAGAACCGTGTCCTGATCGGCCACACCATCGCCTATGACCTGACCATTCTGGCAGCCGAAGCCCAGCGTCACGGGCTTAAATGGGAAAAGCCGCGCTCGCTCTGCATCCGTCATCTCGCCCCCCTCGCCCTTCCCGACCTGCACGATCCCTCGCTCGACAAGCTGGCAGCCTGGTTCGATATCCGGGTTGAACACCGCCACAGCGCGCTGTCGGATGCCCAGGCAGCAGGTGAGATCTTCCTCAAGCTCGTTCCCCTGCTGCAGGAGAAAGGCATCCGCACCCTTGCCGAAGCCGAACGCGCCATCCTGATGCGCTCCATGGCCGGCCTCAGGCAGGGCCAGGAAGCAGGCTGGGAGCGCCCGGTCGTTGATCCTTCCGACACGGTTCTCTCGGGAGGTATCAAGAATTACGACACCTATGCCTATCGCCACGCCGTCGGCGACATGATGGCGAAGAACCCGGTCGTCATCACGCCGCAAACAAGCCTGCTCGAGGCAACCAAGACCATGACGGCAAAGGGCATCTCTTCTGTCCTGGTGGCCAAACCGGCTGAATCCGGTCAGCCGCTTTCTGCCTACGGCATTGTCACCGAGCGCGACGTTATGCGTCAGGTGGCTCAGTCGGGTGCCGCCGCCCTGAAGAAAACAGCCGGTACCGTTGCCGTCCGCCCGCTTGCCTCGATCCGCGAGAACGCCTTTGTCTATCGGGCGATGTCGCGTATGCGGCGGCTCAAATACCGCCACCTCGCCGTCGTGGATGAAGAGCAGAAGCTGGTCGGCATGATCTCCGCCCGCGATCTGCTGAAACTGCGTTCCGATGCGGCAATCGCGCTCGATGATGCGATCGGCGAGGCACAGAATGCGGCCGACCTTGCCAGCGCATGGGGAACGCTTCCTGCCGTCGTCAATTCCCTGATTCAGGAAAGCCTCGATTCCCACAAGATCACCCGTATTGTTTCGGAAGAAATCCGCTCCATGACCGAGCGCGCCACCATCCTTGCCGAACTCGACATGAAGGCCGGAGGCTATGGCGATGCCCCCTGCCCCTATGCCGTCATCGTGCTGGGCTCGGGTGGCCGTGGAGAGAGCCTGCTGAAACCCGATCAGGACAACGCCATCATCTTTGAAAAGGGCGAGCCGGATGGCTCCGAAGACAAATGGTTCGCCGAGCTCGGCACCCGCATGGCCGCCATTCTTGATGCCGCCGGCATTCCCTTCTGCGATGGCGGGATCATGGCGAAGAACGCTGAATGGCGTGGCTCCGTGAAACTGTGGGAAAGCCGGATCGATGAGTGGGTTTCCCATACCAACCCGCAGAACCTGCTGAACGTCGATATCTTCTTCGATCAGGCAGCCGTTCATGGCAGCCGCGAATTGTCGATCCGGTTGTTCAGAAAAGCCTTTGAGGCAGGCAGCCAGAATGTCGGCTTCGCCAAGGCGCTCGGCGCCAATGTCGAAAACATCGCAAGCCCGTTCAACATGTTCGGCCGCATCCGGGGCGAAAACAACCGCCTCGATTTGAAGTTGCACGGCCTGTTTCCGCTGGTAGCCGGCACGCGGGCACTGGCGATCCGTCACAATATCGCCACCCATTCCACCCAGAACCGGCTTGCCGGCCTGATTGCTCTCGACAAGGGCGATGTCGGCCTGCTGAACCGGTTGTCGGAGCATCACGCCTTCCTGCTCGCCCTGATGCTGCAGAACCAGGAACGCGAGATCGCATCGGGCCGCAAGCCGACAAATTTCGTCGATCTCGGTCAACTCGACAAAAGCCGGACCGCAAGGCTGAAGGACGCTCTTTCCGATATTCAGTACATCCCCAATCTGGTACGCGACATGATGTTCTGAGATTGCATCTGAAACCACACCGTCAAACGGAGTTTTCCTTGATCAAGCCAGCAACAAGAATGACACAGGCCCTGACGGCGGGGATTTTTCTCGCAGCAGCTTTTGCAGCGCCGTCAGAGGCTGCTGAAATAAAGCCCGGCCCTGATGCCGGTGAAGCCGTCCATCACGGCGAAGCGCTGGCCCGGCTCAATTGTGCCCGATGCCATGAAGTCGGCATCAGCGGCGAAAGCCCGAACACAGGCGCGCCGCCTTTCTGGAGCCTCTCGGACCGGCGCTCGGTGGCAACGATTGCCCGCATGCTGATCGATCAGGCGTCCCCCAAGCACTCCGGCATGCCGACGTTCGAGATTACCGAAAAGCAGGCCGAGGACATCGCCGCCTGGATTGCCTGGGTGCAGCCGCTTGCCCATGGCCGCAGGCTGGTCACCGAGAACTGCTCCTCCTGCCATGCCGTGACGCTGACCGATGAAAGCGCCCATCCTGAAGCGCCGCCCTTTCGCCTGATCTCCAAACGGCTGCCGATTGAGGCGCTGGAGGAGGCGTTTGCGGAAGGGATCGAATCCGGCCATCCCGACATGCCGGTCTTTGATGTCGACATCATCCAGTTGCAGGACATCATCTCCTACATCGCCAGCATTCAGACAACCGACTGATACGCCGCGAGTAGCCAACACGAGCCGAATACGAAAATTGAAAAAGGCGCGGAACTCTGTCCCGCGCCTTTTTGATTACCCCGGCCCGGCGCGCTTACTTGCGCATTTCCGGATGCAGGGTACTGCCGAGAATATGCTCGTTGCTGCCGATGACATGGCTTGAGTGGCCAACGATCAGCGGATCGGGCTTGCCGACGACGCGCGCATCCTTGCCACTATACGGCAGCGAGGTCAGGAAGTGGCGCATGCAGTTGAGCCGCGCCCGCTTCTTGTCGTTCGACTTGATCACCGTCCACGGCGCATCTGCAGTGTCTGTATAAAAGAACATCGCCTCTTTCGCCTCGGTGTAGTCGCCCCATTTGTCGAGCGACTCCCGGTCGATGGGCGAGAGCTTCCACTTCTTCAGCGGCTCCGCCTCACGCGAGTTGAAGCGTTTGAGTTGCTCGTCCTGGGTCACGGAGAACCAGTACTTGAACAGAAGGATTCCGCTTCTGACCAGCATGCGTTCCAGATCCGGTGTCTGGCGCATGAACTCCAGATAGTCCTGCGGCGAGCAGAAACCCATTACCCGTTCGACGCCGGCGCGGTTATACCAGGAGCGGTCGAACATGACGATCTCGCCAGCAGCGGGAAGATGCTGCACATAGCGCTGGTAATACCACTGCGTCTTTTCCCGGTCGCTCGGCTTGTCGAGCGCCACGACGCGCGCGCCGCGCGGATTGAGATGCTCCATGAAGCGCTTGATCGTACCGCCCTTGCCGGCCGCGTCCCGGCCCTCGAACAGCAACACAACCCTCTGCCCCGATGCCTTCACCCATTCCTGAACCTTCAGCAGTTCAACCTGAAGCTCAGCCTTCTCACGCTCGTAGCGCTTGCGGGTGATCTTGCGCTTGTAGGGATATTCACCAGTCTCGAACAGCTGGCGGATCGTATCGCGGTTGGAGGGAATGCGGTCGAGCACAGCCCCGCCGACTCCGTTGCCCGCTGGATTGTCGGCTGTTTTTCCATCGGTCACGGCAACAGCCTTTGTTGCTCCGTTGCCGTTCCTGGCAGCAGCCGCTTCGGAAGCAATCTCGCCGCCATTGGCGCCAGTGGTTTTGTCGGGGTTGTTGTTTGTCATTGCAATCCTTGTCTTTCCCTCATAAATCCCACTTTATCTATGCCTAATGACCGCATATGTCGTTGATGTATGTCAACGCTGATACCGGTCATGAAAACTAGGTTTGGTTAACCGGGTTTTCCGGCAAAAGGAGAGTTGCATGCCGCAGAGTGAAATTGACGCCGACAAATTCAAGGGAATCCTCGAGCGCCGCCTGGCCTATCTGGAGAACCGGCTGGAGAACATCGAGGACAGTCTCGACGACCCCAAGAGCCGCGACTGGGAAGAGCACGCCGTCGAGACCGAAGGCGACGAAGTGATGGAAGAACTCGGCCTTTCCGGGCTTGAGGAAATCAAGGCCATCAAGGCCGCCCTCGACCGTGTCGAGCAAGGCACCTATGGCGAATGCGTCAAATGCGGCGAGGAAATCAGCGTGGAACGCCTTGAGGCTGTTCCCCATACGCCCTTCTGCCGCAACTGCGCCCGCGCCTGACGAACTGCCCTTATCCCGTGGTCTGAAACTTCTCCTCTTGGAAGAGGAGAAGACACATCTGACGTTCACGCGCCGCAATAATTGCCGCCGTGGCATGAGTAAGAAGCACAAACCACCGGACGGCCTTCGCCGATCCTGTGGGGCATGTGCGCGGCCCCCAGCCCGGCGCTTGCGCTTGG
>JAGRLQ010000060.1 GCA_020441735.1 Nitratireductor sp. | reverse complement strand
GGTGCGGCCCGTGCAAGATGATCGGCCCGAGCCTCGAGGAACTTTCCGAGGAAATGGCCGGTGATGTGAAAATCACCAAGCTCAACATTGATGAAAACCCGGATCTGGCTGCACAGTTCGGTGTTCGCTCGATCCCCACCCTGCTGATCTTCAAGAATGGCGAACCGGCCGGCATGCAGGTCGGCGCGAAGCCCAAAGGCGCTCTTGCCGACTGGATCAAATCGGTAGGCTGATAGCACGTCAGCGCATCAGATTTCCGATTCAATCGTTCAGCCGGGGTGTCCAGTGGGCGCCCCGGTATTGTTTTGCCGGTTTAACGGGGTGGCGTGCCATTCTGTTTCAGAACTTCACCGATCAGATAAAGCGAGCCGCAGATGAGAATGCGGAAGGGCTGACCCTGCATCCGCTCCGCGCAGATGCTCAGACCCTCCTTGATACTGCCGGCTGATTGCGCTGGCAGGCCGCAATCTGCGGCAATCCTGGCCAGCTCTTCCGGTGGAAACCCTGCTTCGCTGTCGGGCACCGGCACGGTTACGACACACTCTGCCAGATCCTTGAAGCCCGCCAAGAATTCGGCAGGCTCCTTGGTGGTCAGCATGCCGGTCAGCAGACAGCATTTCTTTCCGTCACGGGCCTGCAGTTTGCCCATTTCAGAAACCAGCATCGCTGCAGCCTGAGGGTTGTGACCACCATCGATCCAGATCTCGGGCTTTCCGGCATCCAGCATTTTATCCGATAGCGCCTCTTCGAGGTGGCCTTCGGGCAGACGCTCGAAACGTCCGGGCCATTGAACGGTCTGCATGGCCTGCTCGAAGACACTGTTTTCCAGCCCGGGAAGCGCCACACGGGCGGCAGTGATTGCCGTCGCCGCATTGGCAAGCTGATAGGTGCCTTTCAGGCGCGGCAGGGGCAGGTCAAGCAGGCCATGTTCGTCCTGATAGATCAGCCTGCCCGCCTGCTCATACCAGTCGAAATCCTGTCTGGCAGCCATCATCGGGGCATTCAGCTCCTCGGCCCGCGCGCTGATAACAGCCAGAGCGGCATCCTGCTGTTCGGCAACCACGACCGGCCTGCCGGGCTTGATGATGCCGGCCTTTTCAAAGGCGATCTTACCCACCGTATCGCCCAGATGCATCATATGGTCGAGATCGACCGGCGTGATGACGGAGACTGCGGGATTTTCAATCACATTGGTGGCGTCGAAACGGCCGCCAAGGCCAACTTCCAGAATGCAATAATCGGCAGGATGCTCGCTGAACAGGACAAAGCCGACGGCCGACATGATCTCGAACACGGTAATCGGCTTGCCGCCATTTGCTGCCGCCACCCGGTTGACGGCCTCTTCGAGCACCTTGTCGCTGACCAGTCTTCCGCCGCCGGGCGCACCCAGACGGTAGCGTTCCGTCCAACTCACGAGATGAGGTGAAGTATGCACATGCACTGATTTTCCGGCAGCCTCCAGAATGGCGCGCAGGAAGGCAGCCGTCGAACCCTTTCCGTTGGTTCCGGCAACATGGAAGACAGGCGGGATGGCGCGATGCGGGTTGCCGAGCTTTGCAAGCAGCGCGGTAATGCGGCCCAACGAAAGGTCAAACCCTTTCGGGTGGATTTCAAGCAGCCGGTTGATGGCGGATTCAGCGCTCATGGGCGGATCCCGATACGGGGAAGCGTCTGCGGAAAGAAATTTTCCGCCGGCAAACGTCAGGCGGGTTTGGTATCTTCTTCTGCTGCTTCCGCAGCAGGTTCGGTATCGGGAGCCGGTTGGTCAGCGATTTCTTCCGCCGGCAGCATTTCTGCCTCGTCGACCGCATCTGCCACGCCGTCGGCTTCAGCAGCCTCCTGCTCCCTGGCGAGGGCCAGAAGCGGTGGCAGGTCTTCCTCGACTTTGTCGTGTTCAAAGGCGGGCTGCTTCATCAGGATATGCAGGAGATTGGCAATGGTCTCCCGCAATTCCTTGCGTGGCACGACCATGTCCACCATGCCATGCTCGAGCAGGTATTCCGATGTCTGGAAATCGTCGGGCAGGCGCTCGCGGATCGTCTGCTCGATGACGCGCTTGCCGGCAAAACCGATTTCGGCCCCTGGTTCGGCGATGTGGATGTCGCCCAGCATGGCATAGGATGCCGAAACACCGCCGGTGGTCGGATTGGTCAGTACGACGATGTAGGGCAGGCCCGCTTCCTTCAGCCGCTCGACCATGACGACGGTGCGTGGCAACTGCATGAGCGAGAGGATGCCCTCCTGCATGCGTGCGCCACCAGAAGCTGCAAACAGTACCAGCGGCGATTTCAGCTCGATCGCCTTTTCGAAGGCACGAATGATCGCCTCGCCTGCCGCGATACCGAGCGAGCCGCCCATGAAAGCAAAATCGTGGATACACACGGTGATCTGCATGCCATGCAGTTTGCCGACGGCATTGACGATGGAATCCTCAAGGCCGGTCTTGGCCCGGTTATCCTTCAGCCGGTCGCTGTATTTCCGCTGATCGCGGAATTTCAGCGGATCCTGGGCCACCTGCGGCAGGGGAAGCGTTTCAAACACACCATCATCAAAGAAGAAGGAAAGCCGCTTTTTGGCGGGAATCTTCATGTGATAGCCGGAGGTGGGAATGACCCCCAGATTGGCTTCCAGATCCTTGTGGAAGATCATCTCGCCGGTCTGCGGGCACTTGATCCACAAATTCTCGGGCATCTCCTTGCGCTGCAGGAAGGAGTTGAGCTTGGGCCTGACGTAGTTGGTAATCCAGTTCATATTTACTTTGCCCCGGGCTGTGGCCGGATTATCCCTTTTGCGCCATTTGGGCAAGGCGCAGCGGCCGGATGTTGTCCATAGATAGGCATGGCGTGGCGAATTCGCCAATGGCGCTGCCAAAACCCTGCTTCTAGCGTTTTACCGAGCGAACCCCTTTGGCGAGTTCCTTCACGAGTTTTGCGACCGCCTTCACGGTTCTTGCCGTTGCTTCCCCGTTGCGGTTGAGGCTCTTTTCGATGGCATTGACGATTGCCGTTCCAACCACCACGCCATCAGCGGCCTTGCCAATGGCGGCAGCGTGTTCAGCGGTCTTGACGCCAAAGCCGACGGCGATCGGCAGATCGGTTTTTGCCTTGATATGGGCAACGGATTTCGCGACGATTTTCGGGTCGGGTGCGGCGGCACCGGTGATCCCGGTAATCGAGACATAATAGACAAAGCCAGACGTATTGTTCAGCACTGTGGGCAGGCGCTTGTCGTCGGTCGTTGGCGTGGCGAGACGGATGAAGTTGATACCCACCGCCTGGGCCGGAATGCACAATTCATCATCAGCCTCAGGCGGGAGATCGACCACGATCAGGCCGTCAACGCCGGCCGATTTTGCTTTCTTCAGGAAAGCGTCCACGCCCATGATGTAGATGGGATTGTAATAGCCCATCAGCACGACGGGCGTTGTCTTGTCGCCCTTGCGGAATTCGCGGACCAGCGACAGGGTCTTGCGCAGGCTCTCGCCGCCTTTCAGCGCGCGCTGACCCGCAAGCTGGATCGCCGGGCCATCGGCCATGGGATCAGAAAACGGCATGCCGATTTCGATCAGGTCGGCACCGGCAGCCGGCAGCGCCCTGACAATCTCGAGCGAGGTTTCATGATCGGGATCGCCCGCCATGACGAAGGTGACCAGCCCCGGCCTGCCCTCGGATTTCAGCTCTTCAAACCGTGTATCGATACGAGTCTTCATGCGATTTTCGTTTCTTCCTCGATCCAGCGCGCGTAGTCCGCGTTGGCACTGACATTCCCGTGGCGGATGATGGCCGGTGTATCATAGGGGTGGGAGACTTCCAGAAAGTCGGCCAGTTCTCCAGCCTTTTCCTGCGACGTCTTGAACACGGCAAGGATTTCGCTCTCATCCTCTACCGCATTCTCCCAACGGTAGATCGAGCGCACCTCACCGAGCAGGTTGACGCAGGCGGCTAGGCGCATTTCAACGGCCTCGCGGGCGATCTCCGCCGCCTCGTCCTTCGATGCGTAGGTGACATGAAACTCGATCATCGCGCTACTCAGAGATCGAAGCCCAGATGCTTGCTGACCGTGAAGACGTCCTTGTCGCCACGGCCGCAAAGGTTCATGACGATGATCTGGTCCTTCTTCATCTTCGGCGCACGCTTGACGACCTCGGCAAGCGCGTGGGAAGGTTCGAGCGCCGGAATGATGCCTTCAAGACGGCACAGCAACTGAAAGGCATCCAGCGCTTCATCGTCCATGATCGGCACATATTCGACGCGGCCCGATTCCTTCAGCCAGGAATGCTCGGGACCAATGCCGGGATAGTCGAGGCCGGCAGAAATCGAGTGACCCTCGAAAATCTGGCCGTCCTTGTCCTGCAACAGGTATGTGCGGTTGCCGTGCAGCA
>JAGRLQ010000380.1 GCA_020441735.1 Nitratireductor sp. | reverse complement strand
GTTGAAAGCGCGACCAGCGGCAGGGTGAAGACCAGTACGGCCACCACGTTCATGCCGTAAACGCCGAGCACCGCCGCTGATTGCATGGCCACGGGATGGGGCATGATTGCGTAGCCGATCGCATTCCACGGAAAGCCGGTCAGAAGGGTTCCGCGAAGATATTCCGCAGCGCCGAAGCCTGCTGCCAGGGCGAAGACCCGACCCCAGTGATCGCTCCAGAAAAGCCGGGCTATCACCGACGCAAATCCCCAGAAAACGGCGAGCAGGGCCGGCAGGAGAACCACCGCAAAGGGCATCGCCCAGGCAAACTCCTCCGCTTCGACCAGAAAGGCATTGCCGATCCACCACAGCCCGGCGAGAAAATAGCCGAAACCGAACCACCAGCCCGGTGCGAACGCCGACCGCAACTGGCCGAAAAACCCGGTTCTGGCATCGCTGTAGGCACTGTCGATGATCCAGGCAAAACCGGCGAAGGTGAAGAAGAGAACGGGAAACAGATAAAGCGGCGGCATGGCAAGCGCCGATGCCAGTCCCAGTGCGAAGGCCGTCAGCAACCTTTGCCAGCCGTGCAGCAGCACGAACCAGGCAGCAAGCTTCGCGATTCTCTCCAAGCCGCTCTCCGAATCGGATTGACGTTTCCAGCCTGTGGATAGAGCCAGATCCGGCGGTCGGCAAGATTTCCTACGGGAAGCAAGGGTGTTGGAGGCAAGGAAACGGCTGCGGAGTGCAGGTGGAGGTTATCCGGCTTTTGCTTTCCTGGCAGCGGTTTTCTTTGACCGCACCATTTCGATCGAACGGATGCGGCGGGGATCGGCGTCGCGGATGCGGAACTCGTAACCGAACGCATCGATCAGTTCGCCCTTGACCGGCACCCGGCCGAGCAGGGAGAAGATCACGCCACCGATGGTTTCCGCGTCTTCGTCATGATCTTCCACGTTGAACTTGCCGCCGAGCATTTCGCGGATGTCCTCGATTTCGGCTTTTGCATCGAGAATCATGGCGCCGTTTTCGCCGGTGCGGATGAGTTCGTCCTCATCGTCATGTTCGTCCTCGATGTCACCGACGATGATCTCGACGATATCCTCCAGCGAGATCAGGCCTTCCGTCCCGCCATATTCATCAATGACCAGTGCCATCTGTATCCGGTTGGCCTGCATGCGGGCCATCAGGTCAGCAGCCATCATCGAGGGCGGCACGAAGAGAACGGTGCGCACCAGATTGGCCTTGCCGAGTTCCTTCTCCAGATCGACCTTCGTCAGGTCGAGCTTGCCGGCAGCGCTCTTGCCGTTACGCCGTTTGCCGGCGGCAGCCTTGGTGATGTAGCCCAGCAGGTCGCGGATATGGATCATGCCGCGCGGGTCATCGAGCGTGTCATCGTAGACCGGCATGCGCGAATGGCCGGAGCTTTCGAACTGCACCAGCAGTTCGCCAAGCGTGGTTCGGATGTCGGCGGCCACAATCTCCGCCCGGGCCACCATCAGGTCTTCCGCCCGCACATCCTGCAGCCGCAGGATGTTGTTGAGCATCACCCGCTCTTCAGGCGTCAGGTCGCTGTCGTGAATGTCGTGCTGGGCCAGCGCATCGCTGAGGTCTTCGCGGATGCTGCCCCGGTTGGTTCGCTTGATCGATGCCATCAGGCGTGCAAGCAGCCCGCCCCGCTGGGCGGCACCGTTTTCGCCATTGATCTGTTCAGGAAGGGAATTGCCGGGGCCGGTTGCGGCGCCCGGCCCACTAGAGGAGCCTTCGTCGTCTTCGCCGGTTATGGCTTCCGTCTCGCCGCCGGAAACCGCGGCGCTCCGGCTGTTATCGCTTTGTGTCATCATCGTTTCCCGGCCTCATGCTGCCGGGCAGGTTGCATCATCAAAATGTTACGGCCCAAGATAAGCATACGGATCACCGATTCCAAGCGCCTTCAGCACCCTGATTTCGGCAGCTTCCATCCTCTCAGCTTCAGCCATTTCCTCATGGTCATAGCCGAAAAGATGAAGAAAACCGTGAACAGCCAGATGCGTCAGATGGTTTTCGAAGGATTTTTCCTGCTCTGCGGCCTCGCGCTGAATGGTTTCCAGGGCAAAAACCAGATCGCCGATCATCATGCCTGCGGCCTCGCCGATCTGGCGTTCCTCGCCGGGAAATGAAAGGACATTGGTCGGTTTCGGCTTGCCGCGCCACTGGCCATTGATCTCCGCCATGTGCTCATCGCCGGTAAACAGCAGGCTCAGTTCCGCGCCGTCTGCCCAGTCCAGGTCTAGATTTTCCGCCGTCGCGCCAACGGCGCCCGAAACAAGTTCGTGCAGCACCGTTTCGGCAGGCCAGCCGTCATGATCAATGGCAATGTCAATCTGCGGAGTTTTCACCCGCATCCACCTGTCGCCGGCCTTCTTCAGTCCGTCTGCGCTGGCTCGCCTTCTTCGCCCCTGCCTTGTCATAGGCATTGACGATTTCCGTCACCAGCCTGTGGCGCACCACATCGGCGGGTTTGAAGACAACCTTCTCCACCCCTTCGATATCGGGAAGAATCTCCATTGCCTCGATCAGGCCCGAAGTCTGGCCGCTCGGCAGGTCCACCTGACTGGGATCGCCGGTAACGATCATCTTGGAGTTCTCGCCAAGCCGGGTCAGGAACATCTTCATCTGCATGGAGGTGGTATTCTGCGCCTCGTCGAGAATGACCGCCGCATTGGCAAGCGTGCGCCCGCGCATGAAGGCGAGCGGCGCGATCTCGATCACACCGGAGGTGAGCGCGCGCTCCACCTTCTCGCCCGACATCATGTCGTAAAGCGCGTCGTAGAGCGGTCTGAGATAGGGGTCGACCTTCTCCTTCATGTCGCC
>JAGRLQ010000379.1 GCA_020441735.1 Nitratireductor sp. | reverse complement strand
ACCAGTTCTACAAGGACGTCCAGAAAATGGGCGGCAGCCGCTGGGATACTTCAAGCCTGCTGGCACGGCTGAAGGCGGTTTCCTGACCGCCGGGCAGGATCAGACGAGCACTGCCGACAGGATCAGATACATCAATGCCGACAACAGGGCTGCTGCCGGAACGGTAATGATCCATGCCGAGACAATGGTCATGAAATGGGCCCTGCGCACCAGCTTGCGCCGGGCAACTTCCTGCCGGACGACTTCCTGATCGTCCCCGGCTTCATTCCGGCCGGATGTGTTGTAACGCGCGTTTGCTTTTACCCAGTTTTGCCGCTTCTTCGATTTCTCGGTGTACCACTCGCGGAAGAAGCCGACCCCGAATACGGCACCAACAGCAATATGGGTTGAGGAAACGGGCAGTCCCAGCCATGAAGCGATGATCACCGTGATGGCCGCCGACAGCGCCACGCAATAGGCCCGCATCGGATTGAGCCGGGTGATTTGCTCGCCGACCATGCGGATGAGCTTAGGGCCGAACAAGAGCAGGCCGATGGAAATGCCGAACGCCCCAACCACCATGACCCACAATGGAATGCTGACCTTTGCGGCGACATCGCCCAGTTCCACCGTGTGCACGATTGCCGCAAGCGGGCCGACGGCGTTGGCGACATCGTTGGCACCATGGGCAAAGGAGAGCAGGGCGGCCGAACATACCAGCGGAATGGAAAAAAGACGCCGGACGGACTGGTTGCGGTTCTCAAGTCCCTCCGCCTGCTTGGCAATCAGCGGTCTTGTCGCAAGCCAGGTGAGAACCCCCGTTCCCAGACCAAGCAGCAGTGCGGTAGTCAGGTCGATGCTGACGAGTTTCTTGATGCCCTTGAGAGCAAGATAGGAAGTAAAGGCGCCAGCCATGATGGCGATCAGCACCGGCACCCATTGCTTTGCCGCAGCGATCTTGTCATCGCGGTAGATGATCATTTCCTTGATGAAAAACAGGAAGAGGGCTGCGATGATGCCGCCCAGCACCGGCGAGATAATCCAGCTTGCGGCAATGCCGCCCATGGTCGGCCAATTGACGGCGGAAAATCCGGCGGCTGCCACGCCGGCTCCTACCACACCGCCGACAATGGAATGCGTCGTTGAAACCGGTGCACCGATCCAGGTGGCAAGGTTTACCCACAGGGCAGAGGAAACCAGTGCCGCCAGCATCGCCGACAGGAAGATGTTCTTGTCCGACACGGCATTGACGTCGATGATGCCCTTCGAAATGGTGCCGACGACATCGCCTCCGGCAATCAGTGCCCCGGCGCTTTCGAAGATGGCGGCGATGACAAGGGCCGTTCCCATTGTCATGGCGTTGGAGCCCACGGCCGGCCCGACATTGTTGGCAACATCATTGGCGCCGATGTTGAGCGCCATGTAACCGCCGATGGCGGCTGCCGCGACAATCAGCCATGCGCCGGTAGCGCCGGCAAAGAACGCTGCAGCAACCACGACGACCACAATGATGAAGAGCAGGGCAAGCCCCGGTGCTGCATATCCCCGCGCCAGACTGCCGGCGGCCTCCTCGACATAGCTGATCTTGTCGAGATCCTTGTCGAGTGTCGCTTTTCTGGTGTCCATGTGCACTCCGAAACCGCTGTCAGTGTTCCGGGTAACAGACAATATTTTTTACTTGCAAGGAGTTTGCTTGCGCTCAGGCCGCCATCAACAGGCTTTTGACCTCTGGCGAAAGCAAAATGTCGCGCAAACCGTCTTCGCCGCAAAGTTCGGCGGCTTTCTCCGGGCTGAGCCAGCGGTGCTGCCGCTCGCCGCGTTCGGGAAATTCCTCGACCTGCTCGCTTACTTTCAACGGGAAAACGATCACGTTGGTGCGCACGGTAAAGCCGTTGCCCAGTCCTTTGTGGGAGAGGTATTCGCCAAGCGGCTGGTTGGCCACCTTGCCGATGATTCCGGCTTCCTCATAGGCTTCGATACTGGCGGTTTTCGCAGCCGTACGCTTGGAGCCGGGCCAGCCCTTGGG
>JAGRLQ010000059.1 GCA_020441735.1 Nitratireductor sp. | reverse complement strand
GATGGCGGTCGATATAGAGCAGGCTGGAGCCGTCCTCATTCGTCGCCACCACATGGGCGTCCCAGATCTTGTCATAGAGGGTTTTGGGTAGCTCGGCCATCGTGTCGTCCCGTGTCGGTATGAAAGGAATTTGCTGGCGTTGATCTAAGCTGCAGCAGGCGGGAGGTCAAGAATTTCGGCAAGCCGGAATCCGGGCGGCCGGGGTCGAAAAACCATTGGCCGCAAAAGCAAAAAGGCGATCCGGGAAGGACCGCCTTTGCAAGGTTCGTGAAAGCTGCTTCTTTCGAGGAGAAGCTTATTCCTTGGCTTCGCCTTCTGCGGATGCTTCGGCTGCTGCAGCAGCTTCCTCGGCAGCCTTGGCGGCATCTTCTGCGGCCTTTTCCTTGGCCAGCGCCTCGGCGGCGGCGACCTTTTCGGCCTCAAGCCGTGCCTTTTCCTCGAGGAATGCCTGACGCTCGGCGTCGTTCAGCTTCTTGGCGCGGACATTGGTGTTCTCGGTGATGCGGGCAGACTTGCCGCGGCGGTTGCGCAGGTAATAGAGCTTGGCGCGGCGCACCTTGCCGCGGCGCACGACCTCGACGCCCTCGACCAGCGGCGAATAGACCGGGAAGACACGCTCGACGCCTTCGCCATAGGAAATCTTGCGGACGGTGAAGCTCTCGTTGAGGCCGCCGCCGGCGCGCGCGATGCACACGCCTTCATAGGCCTGGATACGGGTACGGGTGCCCTCGGTGACGCGCACCAGAACGCGCACGGTATCGCCCGGCTCGAATTCCGGCAGTTTGCGGCCTTCGGCGAGTTTGGCGGTCTGCTCGGCTTCGAGCTGCTGAATGATGTTCATTTGACTGTACCTTCGTTTTCGTTGCCCGCCAGTTTTCCCGTATGCGGTTCTTTGCGGCGCACGCTTGTTCTTGTTTGAAAGGCAAGAGCGACCTGGAGTGTTCAAGTCCGGTTCGGGGTGCATTGAAAATGCGTCGCGGCAACCCGCCAACCCCGCTCCGGATGGTTTGCACCCGGTCGATTGCATTTTCCGGTATGTCGGAAATTCCGCGCTGCTATAGGGGAAAATGCCCGGTTTGTCGACACTCTGCGGGCATTTTTATGCGTTGCCATGGCACCGTGTTTTGCGGGGCGGAATGGTCTGTCAGCTGGCGAGGAAAAGCAGGAAGGCGGCGATCAGCACGACCTGCAGGATGGCCGCGATGCGCCAGGGCGTTTTCACGCCGGTTTCCCGTTCCGTCCGGTAGGCGATCATCATGATCGGCACGAGGGAGGCCAGTCCGGTCAGCAGGATTGCCCATTGGCCCCAGGTGCTGGTGCCGGCAAACCAGGCAAGCAGGGCAAGGGATACGGCATTGCCGAGAAAGCTCCCGCCCATGGCGCGGTAGAGCGCGGTCAGCACCTGCTGGTGGCCGGTTTCGATGCCTCCGCCGCTCTTTTCGATGATCTGGCGGTGGTAATCCGCCGGTACCGGCCCGGCGAGGTATTTCATCGCCATGAGCGCCGCACCGGCAGCCACCAGAAGCTGCGCAACCAGGATGATTTCCGTCATTTTTCTCCCCCCCGAACCTGCCCTCCCGGCATAAGATCAGGCCGTCTTTCAGCCGTCAATCGCTTCGCCTGTTCGCGGCGCCAACGTTCGACCTTGCCGTGATCGCCGGAAGTCAGGACCTCGGGGATCGTGCGGCCCTCCCATTCGGCCGGCCTCGTGTAGTGGGGATGTTCCAGCAGGCCGGTCTCGAAGCTTTCATGGGTGCCGGACTGGTCGTTGCCCATGACGCCCGGCAGCAGGCGCACAATCGCGTCGAGCAGGACGATCGCCGCCGGTTCGCCACCCGACAGCACATAGTCGCCGATCGAGACTTCCGTCAGCCCGCGCGCCTCGATAACGCGCTCGTCGATGCCCTCGAAACGGCCGCAAACAATCACCGCGCCGAGGCCTTCGGCCAGTTCGCGCACGAAGGCCTGATCGAGCGGGCGGCCGCGCGGGCTCATCAGCAGGCGGGGCCTTTCGGCGTTCTCGGCTTCTTCGCCGATGCTGTCGATGGCGGCTGCCAGCACGTCGGCCCTGAGCACCATGCCGGCTCCGCCGCCTGCCGGCGTATCGTCGACCTGACGGTGCTTGCCGGTGCCGAACTCGCGCAGGGCGACGGTTTCAAGCGACCATGCGCCGTCCGCCAGCGCCTTGCCGGCCAGCGATATGCCGAGCGGGCCCGGAAACATCTCGGGATAGAGCGTGATGACGGAAGCGCGGAAGGTCATTCTTCTTTCTCACGCTCGCTGACGGTTTCAGGCGGCACGAAGGTGATTTCGCCCTGTGCGATACGGATTTCCGGGAAGATCTCTCGGGTGAAGGCAAAAAGCTCGGTCTTACCGCTCGTCAGACGGATTTCGATAATATCTCCGGCGCCGAAGTCATGCACTTCGACGATTTTGCCGAGGGTTTCGCCCTGCGGCGAAACCGCCTGAAGCCCGATCAGGTCGGAAAGGTAGAACTCGTCCTCTTCGGGCGCCGGCAGCGCCGAACGATCGACAAACAGTTCCACGCCGTTGAGGGCTTCTGCCGCCTCGCGGCTGCCGATACCCTTGAAACGGACAACCAGCACGGTCTTTTGCGGCCGCATGGCGGTGATTTCGTAGCTGCGGCCCTGCGCGTCGTGCAGCGGCCCGTACCGGTCGAGCATGTCGGCCTCGCCGAACGGCTTGACGCGCACTTCACCGCGAATGCCGTGGGCGGCGCCGATTTGGGCGAGCAGGATATCGTCTTTCGTCATGGCGCTGTTTTGAAGCTGCGGGAGAATGAAGTAAAGGCCGATCATCGCCGTGCGCCAATTCACCGGCAAGCGTTCATGCCCCTTGATGTGGGTCCCCATTGATGCAGGTCCCCCATTGATACAGGTCAAAGGGTCGGGAATAATGGGTCTTTATGGTTCAGGTCATGACGCAGGGTTCTGACCCCAGGCTCCACAAGCAGATATCGGGAGGAAGCGATGAGCATTCATATCGGAGACCTCGTGCCGGATTTCGAGGCCGACACCACGGCGGGGCCGATCCGCTTCCATGAATGGATTGGCGATTCCTGGGCGTTCTTCTTCAGTCATCCGGCGGATTTTACCCCGGTCTGCACGACCGAGATAGGTCGTACGGCGCAGCTTTCAGCCGAGTTCGCCAGCCGCAACGTCAAGCCGATCGGGCTTTCGACCGACTACCGCGAAGAGCATGAAAAGTGGATCGCTGATGTCAACGAGACCCAGAACACCCATGTGGGGTTCCCCATCGTTGCCGATCCGGAGATGCAGATTGCCCGGCTGTACGACATGATCCATCCCGGCGAGCATGTTACCGAGGCCGTCCGCACGGTATTCATCATCGATCCGGACAAGAAGCTTCGCCTGACCATGACCTATCCGATGAATGTCGGGCGCAATTTCGATGAAATCCTGCGGGTGATCGATGCGCTGCAACTGGCAGACAGCAAGAAGATCGCCACGCCTGCCGACTGGACGCCCGGCGGCAAGGTCATCATTCCGTTGTCGGTGAGCGATGAAGAGGCGAAGGATATCTTCCCGAAAGGCTGGGATACGTTGCGGCCCTATCTGCGGGTGACAGAGCTTTAGCTGTCCTGCCAGAAATGGAAACGAAAAAGGGCAGCTAGATCGTTTCACGTTTCTTCGGAAACGCGACAACGATTTAATCCGTAGATATTGTTTACGCATTCAGGTTTTGCCGATTCCGACAAAACCTGAATTGCGCTAGCCGGCTGCCCTTTTGCATTACACTTAAATTCAAAAAGCCGGTTACTCGGCTTTTTCCTCGGCAGTTTCCTCAGCCGGAGCCTCTTCTGCAGGCGCTTCAGCAGCTGCCTCTTCAGCGGGGGCTTCGGCAGCAGCTTCTTCAGCCGGGGCTTCTGCAGCAGCTTCTTCGGCAGGCGCTTCTTCTGCCGGAGCTTCAGCGGCGGCCTTGGCTTCTTCCTCGGCTGCAGCAGCAGCGGCTGCTGCTTCCTCTTCCTTCGCCTTGGCTTCGGCGACGCGTTCCTGGGCTTTCTTGCCGGGCTGCGCCTTCTGCGGGTTGTTGCGGGCTTCGCGCTTCATCAGGCCTTCGGCATCGAGGAAACGGGCAACGCGGTCGGTCGGCTTGGCGCCCTGTTTCAGCCAGTGCTCGGCGCGCTCCTTGTTGAGCACGACGCGCTCGCCGTCTTTCGGCAGCATCGGGTTGTAGGTGCCGAGCTTCTCAATGTAGCGGCCATCGCGCGGCATGCGCTCATCGGCTGCAACGATGGAATAGAACGGGCGCTTCTTGGAGCCGCCGCGTGCAAGGCGAAGTTTGACAGTCATGGTTGATATCCTTCTGCTTTGACTGGTTGAGGCACGCTCTAGCCGCGCGCCTGTTCGTGGTGCCGGATCACTTCCCTGATGATGAAATTGAGAAGCTTTTCGGCGAAGTCCGGATCGAGATCGGCCGTTGCCGCCAACTGGCGCAGCCGTTCGACCTGTTTTTTCTCCCGCTCGGGATCGGCCGGGGGAAGATCGGCTCCGGCCTTCAGTTCGCCCACCGCCTTGGTGATGCGGAAGCGTTCGGCCAGAATGTGAATGAGCGCGGCGTCGAGATTGTCGATCGACACGCGGTAATGGGCGAGCTTTTCAAGCGCGTTTTCAAAAGCAGGATTGCTCATCATTTTTTCCCCGGCAGGCCCTTGGGCAGTTTCATGCCCATCTGCTGGGCCATGCGTTCAAGTTCCTTCGGGTCCATGTTGGCGAGGTCACCCATGCCCCCGGGCATGCCGCCCTTGCCCATGCCGCCGGGAAGTCCCGGAAGGCCGCCGGGCATTCCACCCCCGAGGCCGCCCATCATCTTCTGCATCATGCCGCCGCCCATACCGCCGAGCAGGCCGCCTTTCTGCTTCGACATCTTCTTCATCATGCCGGCCATCTGCTGATGCATCTTGAGAAGCCGGTTGATTTCCTGCACCGAGGTGCCGGAACCGGTGGCGACGCGCTGCTTGCGTTTCATGTTGAGCAGTTTCGGTGCCTTGCGTTCGGCCCGCGTCATCGAGGAGATGATCGCCTGCTGCTTCTTGAAGATCGAATCGTCGATGCCGGCTTCCTCGATCTGCTTCTTCATCTTTCCGATGCCGGGCAGCAGGCCCATGATGCCGCCCATGCCGCCGAGATTCTGCATCTGCTTCAATTGCTCGGAAAGGTCGTTCAGGTCGAACTCGCCCTTCTGCATCCGCTTGGCCATCGCCGCGGCTTTTTCCTGGTCGATGGTCTCTGCGGCTTTTTCGACCAGGGAAACGATGTCGCCCATGCCGAGAATGCGGTCGGCGATGCGGGAGGGATGGAAATCCTCCAGCGCGTCCATCTTCTCGCCGGTACCGATCAACTTGATCGGCTTGCCGGTGACCGCGCGCATGGAAAGCGCCGCGCCGCCACGGCCGTCACCGTCGACACGGGTCAGAACGAGGCCGGTAATGCCGACGCGATCATCAAAGCTTTTCGCCAGATTGACGGCGTCCTGGCCGGTCAGCGCATCGGCAACGAGCAGAATTTCGTGCGGATTGGCCTCCTTGCGGATATCGGCCATTTCGACCATCAGCGGCTCGTCGATATGGGTGCGGCCTGCGGTATCGAGGATAAGCACGTCATAGCCGCCGAGTTTGGCGGCCTGCTGGGCGCGCTTGGTAATCTCGACGGGCTGCTGACCATCGACGATGGGCAGCGTGTCGACATCGGTCTGCTCGCCGAGCTGGCGCAACTGCTCCTGGGCGGCGGGACGGCGCACGTCGAGCGAGGCCATCAGCACCTTCTTGCGGCTCTTCTCGTTCAGCCGCTTGGCGATCTTGGCCGAAGTGGTGGTTTTACCGGATCCCTGCAGGCCGACCATCATGATGGTGACGGGTGGGGTTGCTGCCAGCGAGATAGGCTCGGCGTCGGAACCCAGCATCTCGACCAGTTCGTCATGGACGATCTT
>JAGRLQ010000378.1 GCA_020441735.1 Nitratireductor sp. | reverse complement strand
CCGGCGCAAGGCAAAGCCGCTCAAGGGAGCGCAGGAAGAAGCGCTCAGAACGCTCTATCCTGATCTGGAAATCGACCTAACTTCGCCCTGCCCCGAAACGCTGAATGCGCTGTTTTCGCAGCATGACCGGGTTCCGCAGGCCCATGTGCTGGAAATCGGCTTTGGCGGTGGCGAGCATCTTGTCCACCGCGCCGGGCTGCACCCGAAACTGGGGTTCATCGGCTGCGAACCGTTCGTCAACGGCATGGGCAAGGCGGTGCGTGCCATCGCCGATGAAAACCTCACCAACATCCGCCTGTTCGGGGAAGATGCTACCTTGCTGCTCGACTGGCTGCCGGATGCTTCCCTGTCCCGCATCGACCTGCTCTATCCCGATCCATGGCCGAAGAAGCGCCACTGGAAGCGGCGCTTCGTCAATGCAGACAATGTGAACCGATTTTACCGTCTGCTGCAGCCCGGTGGCGAGTTCCGCTTTGCCAGCGACATCGAAAGCTATGTCAACTGGACGCTGAGGCACGTGCTCGATCATGGCGGTTTCGAATGGACAGCACTGCACCCCGATGACTGGCACCAGCCATGGGAAGAGTGGATTTCAACCCGCTATGAACAGAAGGCGGTGCGCGAGGGCCGCACACCGGCTTATTTCATCTTCCGCCGCAAGGCGTGAAGGTGGCCGGACCTGAACGTCAGGCGGCCTTGTCCATCCGGCGCGCGGCCATGGTGGCATTTGCCCACCACAACAGTTCGTCGAGCATGGCGTCGGATGCAGGCTTGATGAAGGGTTCGATACTGGCCATCTCGCCGTCTTCGCCCATGGGGTGAACCTGCATGAAGGAACCGGCAGCGATGTGTACCGCATTGCGCAAGGGGACCATCTGCAGTTCGACGCCGATTGTCCGAAGATGCTCGATGGCGCGTGCTGCGCCCACACCGCCATAGCCGATGGCAGCCATCGGCTTGCGCATCCACTGGGTGTAGGCCTGATCGAGCGCGTTCTTGAGCGCCCCTGTGATCGAGTGGTTGTATTCGGCAACCACGAAAATGTAGCCATCGAACTGTTCCAGTTTCTGCTGCCATTTGATGGCCGCCGGAGACTGGCTCGGCGCGTAGAGGTTTGAAGCCGCTTCATTGAACAGCGGCAAGTCGTAATCCTTCAAATCCACCAGTTCGACGTCGAAGGCGCCATGGGCCTGCACCTGTTCCAGCATCCATTGTGCCGGTTTTCCGGCAAATCGGTGTTCCCGCGTCGAGCCAATAATGATGGCGATGCGGGGTTTTTGAACGGTCATGATTCGATCTCCTTTGGAAATATGGTATCTAGAAGTTACTTGATATAAATCAGATATCATGCGAGGTTCGCAAGAGGGCACCTTGCGGTAACCACCTGCATCGCAGGTAACTGCCCATGGGAAACACAGCGATGAACGAACATCGACAGATTGAAGAAAGCCGGGAAGAAGACGATTCCGTCTGCAGCACGATCAGTGAATTGTTTGCGCGGATCGGCGACAAATGGACCATTCAGACCATCCGGGCGCTGGGCGAAGGGCCGATGCGGTTCAATGCGCTGAGGCGCACTGTCGGTGAGATCAGCCAGAAAATGATGTCGGCAACGCTGAGGCGGCTGGAGCGCGACGGTTTCGTCACCCGCACGGTGACGCCATCGACACCGCCCCAGGTCGAATACGCCCTGACGGAGCTTGGCCGGGATCTGCTGCGCCCGGTTTGCGCGCTGGCAGGCTGGACCATCGAGAATGCCGGACGGATCGAGGCCGCGCGGCAGCATTATGACCGGCAGGCCGGCAATTCGGCAAAATAACCCGCTCAATCCGGCCCATTCCTGTCATTTCCACCGTCGATCTGCCTCCTTAAATCTGTTAGAGGCGGTTTTTTTGGATTCGTGAGCAACCGAACATGGCAGACAAGATTCCCGGCCAGCGCCCGGAGGGTGGGCAGACTTTGGCCGCCGCCATCCGGTCACTGCTCGTTCTGGGCGTGCCGCTGATCGGTGCGCAGCTTGCCCAGATGCTGATCAACGTCGTCGATACGGTGATGATGGGCTGGCTTGGCACGCGCGAGCTGGCAGCCGGTACACTTGCCTTCCAGATATTCTTCATCCTGTGGATGTTTGGCAGTGGCTTCGCCTTTGCCATCGTGCCGCTGGCGGCAACGGCAATAGGCCGGGGCGACGAGGTTACCGTACGCCGCCATGTGCGCATGGGCATGTGGGTGCAATGCGCCTATTTCGCCGTGATCTTCCTGCCGATGGGCTATGTACGCGAGATCCTCATCGCCTTCGGCCAGGAGCCGGTGCTGGCAGGCCTCGCCCAGGACTATATGGACATCGCCAAATGGGCGATCCTGCCAAGCCTTCTTCTGATGGTGCTGCGTTCGTTCGCCACCGCGCTTGAACATGCCAGAATCATTCTCGTCATTACGCTATTCTCTGCTGTCCTCAACGGGCTGCTCAACTACGCCTTCATCTTCGGCAATTTCGGCGCACCAAGGATGGAAATACCGGGGGCGGCGCTGGCAACGCTGCTGACCAATCTGGCGGCCCTCGCCTTCGGGGCATTGTGGGTCGGTCTGCGGCCCGAGTTTCGCGCCTACGAAGTCTTCAAGCGGCTGTGGCGTTCCGATTTTCCGGCCTTTTTCGAGATCATCCGCCTCGGCCTGCCGATCAGCATCGGTGTCATCGCCGAGGTTGGCCTGTTCGCCTTTGCCGCCATCATGATGGGCTGGCTCGGTGAGATCCCGCTTGCCGCCCATGGCATCGCCCTGCAGATCACTGCCGTTGCCTTCATGGTGCCGCTTGGCCTGTCGAACGCGGCAACGGCGCGGGTCGGCATCGCCGTCGGCAGGGAGGATCATACGGGTCTGGTTCGCACCGGACAGGCGGCGGTCGTCATCGCTACCGTCTTTGCGTTTGCCGCCGCTCTTCCCATGCTCCTGATTCCCGAAATCCTGATCAGCGGCTGGCTGGCGGAAGGCGATCCCAACGCGGCGGCCGTGGTGGCAATTGCCGCGCCGCTATTGGGGGTGGCAGCCTGTTTCCAGCTTGTCGACGGATTGCAGGTGACCGGTGTCGGCCTGCTGCGCGGGTTGAAGGACATGCGCATTCCGATGCTGATTGCCGTTTTCAGCTACTGGGCAATTGGCGTGCCGATCGCCCTGCTGCTCGGCTTTGCCGCCGGAATTGGCGGCATCGGCATATGGACCGGGCTGGCGGCAGGACTTTCCTTCGCGGCCATCCTGCTGATCTGGCGCTTCTTCCGGGAAGCGCGAAATCCGGCAATCTTTGCCAAATCTGCCGGTAAGCCCTCCACCTGACCCGATTTTTCTTGAAAACCGGCGGGCAGTCCTATATCTAGAGATCAAATTCTCCGAGCATTCGAGAGAGTGGGAGCCTCCCGGCCCCGCTCTTTTTTGTTGCTCGTGAAACCCGGACAGCATTCCCGGACAAACGGGGCCGCAAGAAAGTTGCAATGGACGTTTCCGAAGACGACCGCATGATTGTCGAACAGGGCCTTGAGGCCCGTATCGCCGGCATTCTGCGCCCCGAGATCGAGGCGCTGGGATACCGGCTGGTTCGCGTGCGGCTGTCGCAGATGAACGGCCAGACGCTGCAGGTCATGGCCGAGCGCCCGGACGGCACGATGAGCGTTACGGACTGCGAAGCCGTCTCCAATGCGATTTCGCCGATTCTGGACATCGAGGACCCCGTGCCGGGCGCCTATCATCTGGAAATTTCCTCTCCGGGCATCGACCGCCCGCTGGTGCGTGAAAGCGATTTCGAAACCTGGGCAGGCCATGTGGCAAAGCTTGAAACCGGACGCATGGTCAATGGCCGCAAACGCTTCAAGGGCCGCATCCTCAAGGTCGACGACGGCCAGGTACAACTCCGCCGGGACGATGCCGGCAAGGATGAGGAAGCAGAATTCGAACTGGCACTGGCGGACATCGCCGATGCCAAGCTTGTGCTTTCGGACGACCTGATCCGTGAGGCGCTGCGCCGCGACAAGGCGCTGAGAAAAGCAAACGGAATTGAAGAAGAAGATGCCGAACCCGGCAATTGAGAATTAAAGACATCACAACAGCTTTGCCGCCGGGAACAACAGAGGGGCGGCAACACAAGGAGAAAGAACCATGGCTG
>JAGRLQ010000377.1 GCA_020441735.1 Nitratireductor sp. | reverse complement strand
CCGGACCCTGCACCAAGCGCCCTGGTTGGTCGCCTGAAGCGCTCAATGATGCCTTGCTGGGCCGCTCCCACCGTTCGAAAGAAGGCAAGGCAAAGCTCGCCGAGGCGATCAAGCTGACGCGTGAAGTTCTTGAAGTTCCCGAAAGCCACAGGATCGGCATTGTGCCGGCTTCCGATACCGGCGCTGTCGAAATGGCGATGTGGTCGCTATTGGGCGAACGCGGTGTCGACATGCTGGCCTGGGAGAGCTTCGGCAAGGGCTGGGTCACCGATGTTGCCAAGCAGTTGAAACTGTCCGATGTACGGGTATTCGAAGCGCCCTATGGCGAACTGCCCGATCTAGGACTCGCCGACTTCAACCGGGACGTGGTCTTTACCTGGAACGGCACGACCTCCGGCGTTCGGGTTCCCGATGGCAGCTTCATCCCGGAAAACCGCGACGGGCTGACGATCTGCGATGCGACGTCTGCCGCCTTCGCCCAGAAGCTCGACTATGACAAGCTCGATGTGGTGACCTTTTCCTGGCAGAAAGTGCTGGGCGGGGAGGGCGCCCACGGTATTCTGATCCTGTCGCCACGCGCTGTTGAGCGGCTGGAGGCCTACACGCCTGCCTGGCCGCTGCCGAAAATCTTCCGCCTGACGAAAGGTGGCAAGCTGATCGAAGGCATCTTCAAGGGTGAGACGATCAACACGCCTTCCATGCTCTGTGTCGAGGATTATCTCGATGCGCTCTACTGGGCGAAGTCATTGGGCGGGCTTCCGGCTCTGATCGGCCGTGCCAATGACAACTTCGCCGCCCTGCGTGATTTCGTTGAGCAGGCCGACTGGCTCGATTTTCTGGCAGAAGTGCCTGAAACGCGTTCGAATACCTCGGTGTGCCTGAAAATCACCGATCCGCGCGTTGCCGCGCTGGCCGAAGACGAGCAGGCGGCCTTTGCCAAGTCGATGGTTTCGGCGCTGGGCGAAGCCGGTGTCGCGCTTGATATCGGCGCTTATCGTGATGCCCCGCCGGGACTCAGGATATGGACCGGCGCCACGGTCGAGCGCACCGATGTGGAAGCGCTGCTGCCCTGGCTTGGCTGGGCGTTCGAAACGGCGCTGCGCGACCGGAAGGCCGCTGCCTGACTTTCTGCCCGGCCGAAGTGGCCGGGCTTTCCCGAGATTGTAATTTTCTGGCGATGCCCACAGGGCTTGAGCCGTATCCCATCAAGGAGAGTGTGATGACACCCCGTGTACTCGTATCCGACAAACTGTCCGAGACCGCTGTCGATATCTTCAAGCGCGCCGGCATCGAGGTCGACTACCTGCCGGAAGCCGGCAAGGACAAGGAAAAGATGCTGGAGATCATCGGTAATTACGATGGCCTGGCGATCCGCTCGGCAACCAAGGTAACGGAGAAGCTGATCAATGCGGCTGACCGGTTGAAAGTGGTCGGGCGTGCCGGGATCGGCGTCGACAATGTGGATATCCCTGTCGCTTCACGAAAGGGCATCGTGGTGATGAACACGCCTTTCGGCAATTCGATCACCACGGCGGAACATGCCGTCTCGCTGATGCTGG
Source organism: Nitratireductor sp. (assembly GCA_020441735.1). GTDB lineage: Bacteria > Pseudomonadota > Alphaproteobacteria > Rhizobiales > Rhizobiaceae > Salaquimonas. The sequence goes on along the minus strand of JAGRLQ010000377.1, from coordinate 2,069 downwards.
CGCTGGCGCGGCAGATCCCGGCAGCCGACACTTCCACCCAGTCCGGCAAATGGGAGAAATCCCGCTTCATGGGAGTCGAAATCACTGCCAAGACGCTGGGCGTGATCGGCGCCGGCAATATCGGCAAGATCGTCATCGAGCGGGCGCAGGGACTGAAGATGCGGGTCATTGCCTACGACCCGTTTCTTTCCCACGACAAGGCAGCGTCAATCGGTGTCGAAAAAGTCGAGCTGGACGAGCTTTTCGAGCGTTCCGATTTCATCACGCTGCATGTGCCGCTGACCGACAAGACCCGCAACGTTCTGAGCGCAGAGGCGATTGCAAAGCTGAAGCCGGGGGTGAGGATCATCAACTGCGCGCGCGGCGGGCTGGTCGATGAGGCGGCACTTGCCGAGGCGATCAAGGCAGGCAAGGTGGCGGGTGCCGCCTTCGACGTCTTTGCCGAAGAGCCTGCGGTCAACAGCCCGCTATTCGGTCTCGATAATGTCATCTGCACGCCGCATCTGGGCGCCTCGACCACCGAGGCACAGGAGAATGTGGCGCTGCAGGTTGCCGAGCAGATGTCAGACTATCTGATCAAGGGCGCGGTTTCCAATGCGCTCAACATGCCGTCGATCACGGCGGAAGAAGCACCGAAGCTGACGCCCTTCGTCAAGCTTGCCCAGCATCTCGGCGCCTTTGTGGGCCAGGTGACCGATGAGCCGATCAAGAAGGTGGAGCTCACCTATGACGGCGGCGTTGCGAAGATGAACATCAATGCGATGACGGCCGCCGCGATCGCGGGGCTGATCAAGAGCCAGGTGCAGGACGTCAACATGGTGTCGGCACCGATCATGGCCAAGGAACGCGGCATCCAGATTTCGGAAACCGTGCAGGACAAGTCCGGCGTTTTCGACAGCTACATCAAGCTGCGCATCGTTACCGAAAAACAGGAACGCTCGGTGGCCGGAACGGTGTTCTCCGACGGCAAGCCGCGTTTCATTCAGATCAAGGGCATCAATCTGGATGCGGAGATCGGCCGCTACATGATCTACACCACCAACCATGATGTGCCGGGTATTATCGGCACGCTCGGAACGGTGTTCGGCGAAGCGGGCGTCAACATCGCCAACTTCCAGCTCGGGCGCAACCGGCCGGGCGGCGATGCGATCGCACTGCTCTACATAGACCAGCCGGCGCCGGAAGGCGTGCTGGCAAAACTGCTCGAGACCGGACTGTTCCAGCGGGCCAATGCGCTGGAATTCGAGGTTGGCTGAGCGCCCATTACTGAATGGGGGCGTTTCTTCGGCGGCGCTGGGAAAGCCAGACGCCGCCGATGACCAGCACCAGCGCGATGGCGTGGTAGAGGTGGAAACGCTCCCCGAGGATGGCGATTGCCAGCATCGCACCAAAGACCGGAATCAGGTTCATGAAGATGCCGCCATTGTTGGAGCCGACAAGCTCCAGGCCGCGCATCCAGAAAACCTGACTCAGGATCGACGGGAAAATGGCGGTGAAGAATACAATCCCCCATCCCAGGAGATCGGGCCAGATGACAGCGCCCGTTGCAATCTCGTAGGCGGAAAACGGCAGGGAGGCAGCGAAGGCCGATGTGCCGAGAATGGTAATGAAGCTGAGCCAGTGCATATCCGGCTTCTGCCTTAGCAGAACCGAGTAGACCCCGTAGGCAAAGGTGGCAATCAATATCAGGACGTCACCGAAATTGAAGGCAAGGCTTGTCAGGACTTCGAGGCTCCCGCCCGATGCAATGATCGCAACACCGACAAGTGTCAGCGCGAAGCCCGCCATTTGAAGGCTGGTTGCGCGCTGTCCGAACAACAGGAAGTTCAGCAAAAACACGACAAGCGGCATGGATGCCTGAATGATCGCGACATTGATTGCCGTGGTGTAGGCGAGCGATGAGTAGAGCAGGACGTTGAACAGGGTGAAGCCGGTTGCGCCCAGCATTGCCAGAAAGGGTAGCCGGTGGCGGATGGCCGGCAAGTCGCGTTTGAGATGCGGTAGGGCAAAGGCAATGACAATCACCACTGCCCCGGCCCAGCGCATGCTGGTCAGCAGAAATGGCGATA
>JAGRLQ010000376.1 GCA_020441735.1 Nitratireductor sp. | reverse complement strand
GCGCATCGCCCATGCCGTGCAGGCGTTGAAACTCGAACTTCACACCCTCCGGCGCCATGGCCTCGATTGCCACAACGGTGTGAGCATTGTGTGTGGCGAACTGCGGATAGATGCGGTCCGTCATGGAAAGCAGCTTCTTCGCATTGGCAAGGTAGGAGACGTCCGTTGCCTCCTTGCGGGTGAAGACGGGATAGCCTTCCAGCCCCAGCACCTGGGCATTCTTGATCTCGGCATCCCAATAAGCGCCCTTGACGAGGCGTACCGATATTTTGCGGCCAAGGGTGGTACAGAGTTCATGCAGCCAGTCGAGCACAGCGGGACAGCGCTTGGAATAGGCCTGCACGACGACGCCAAAGCCCTCCCAGCCGGCGAGATCGGCATTGGAGAGAACCGCTTCGATGACATCCAGCGACAGGTCGAGGCGGTCGGCTTCCTCGGCATCGATGGCCAGCGGAATATTGGCTGCCTTGGCATGCAGCGCCAGCGCGGTTACCCGGGGCACCAATTCCAGCATGATGCGCTCGCGGTTGACAGTCTCATAGCGCGGGTGCAGCGCGGACAGCTTCACCGAAATGCCGGGATTGTCATGCGGCCAGGGTTTTTGCGCATGTTTGGCGATCTCGGAAATCGCATCGGAATAGGCCAGGAAGTAGCGCTTGGCATCGGCAGACGTGCGAGCCGCCTCGCCCAGCATGTCGAAGGAATGGAGATGACCTTCCTTCATGGCGTCGCGGCCATTGGCCAGCGCTTCCTCGATGGAACGGCCAAGAACGAATTGGGCGCCGAGGACCTTCATCGCCTCGGCAACTGCGGTACGTGCGACCGGCTCACCCAGCCGCTGCACCAGGGAATGCATGACGCTTGCCAGATCGCCGGCCTGGGCGGGAATGGTGCGGAAGACCTTGCCGGTCAGCATCAGCGCCCAGGTCGAAGCATTGACCAGCGAGGATTGCGCCCGGCCGAGATGGCGCGCCCAGTCGCTCTCGCCGATCTTGTCGTAAATCAGCGCGTCGAGTGTTTCGGCGTCCGGGGTGCGAAGGTAAGCCTCCGCAAGGCACATCAGCGCCACGCCTTCATCGGTGTTGAGGCCATACTCCGTGAGAAATTTCTCCATGATGCCGGGGGCCGCCTCGCGGCGGATGGTGCGGACAGTCTCCGCCGCCTCGACCGAGATCACCTCACGCTGGCCTGTGCCCAACCCCAGCAATTCGACCATGTTGGAAACGCACTGCGCTTCATCGCGGTTTGTGAGCGAACGGATGGCCTTGCGGTGACGGGAAAGAGACGGGCTTGAGGCAGGCATGGCCACTTCTCCCTGAGATGGATGGCAACATGGAAATTGATCATGCAGGGCGACGGATTACCCTGCAATTGCCCTATGATATCATTTCTACCTAATCTTTTTTCCTGTATTTTTCTTGTATTGTAGCGTATTTCACTATCCAGTGACCTGTTTTCCGGATTGCGAGCAAAGGCAGCCATGGACCGGATCGACCGGAACATTCTGAAGACCCTGCAGGCAAAGGGCCGAATTTCGGTGACCGAGCTTTCCGAACTGGTCGGCCTGTCGAAGACGCCGTGCACCGAGCGCATCCGGCGGCTGGAAAAGGACGGGCTGATCAGGGGATACCATGCCGAACTTGATGTGGTGCGGCTCGGCTATCCCCACGTCGCCTTCGTCCAGGTAAAGCTGGAGCGCACCACCACCGATGTGCTTGACCGCTTCAATGCAGCAGCAAGGCGTCTGCCGGAGATCGAAAGCTGTCACATGATTGCCGGCGATTTCGACTATCTGCTCAAGGTGCGCACAAGAGACATGGCGCATTATCGAAAGGTGCTGGGCGATCACATCGGCGCGCTGCCCGGTGTCGCTTCAACCCACAGTTATGCCGTGATGGAAACCGTCGTCGACAAGAAGGGGCTGGACCCCGTACTGATCCGGGAGGACGGCAATGGCTGAAGAAGCCGGAAGCTGTTCAGCAAAGGCAGGCGGGCGATGATCCTCGACATCGCCATTGTTGCCGCGGTTCTCGTCGCAGCGCTCATCCTGTGGTCGCCCAGGGTACATGGTTCCACTACGTGGCAGGCGATGACCACGCCGCTTGCCTCGATCATTGGCAGCGGGTTTCTGGTTCTGGGGCCGATCCTCGATGCGTCCTACGGGAAATACGCGCCGCTCGTCATGCTGGCGCTGTGCGTTGCCGCCTACTTCTACGGCTCTGCCCTGCGCTTCAACATCGCCCGCATCGACAAGATGGACCACCAGCGCAGCCCTGCCGCTGAAACCATCGAGACGATTGCCTCCTGGTCGCTCGGTTTCGCCTATGTGATTTCGGTTGCCTATTACCTCAACCTGTTCGGCGCCTTCGCCGTCAGCCTGACGGAGGTCAACAATCCCTTCGCGGCAAAAACGGTTACCAGCGCGGTTTTTGCCGTCATCGTCTATGTCGGCTGGACACGCGGCTTCAAGTCGCTCGAGCATCTCGAATATGTCTCGGTGACCGCAAAGCTCGCCATCATTGCAGGCCTGCTGGTCGGGCTCGGCCATTATTTCGGGCAGAAGGCTGCAAGCAGCAACCTCGTCTTCAACCCGCCGGAACTGACCGGTTGGGCGGCGATCACCCTCGGTTTCGGGCTGATCGTGACCGTGCAGGGCTTCGAGACCTCGCGTTATCTGGGCGGCACCTATGATGCTGAAACCCGCATCCGTTCCATGCGCTGGGCACAATGGCTGTCGACCGCCATCTACATGGCCTACATCCTCCTGTTCGCTTTTGTCTTTCAGCGCGGCGAACTGGAACTCAACGAGACCGCCATCGTCGACATGCTGGGCATCGTCGCACCGGTGCTGCCCGGCCTGCTGGTAGCCGCAGCCCTGTCGGCCCAGTTCAGTGCCGCTGTCGCCGATACCGGGGGATCCGGCGGACTGATCAGCGAATTGACGAAAGACCGCATCAGCGCCCGCATGGCCTATGCCTTGCTCGCCGTCATCGGCCTGGCGCTCACCTGGACGCTGAATGTCTTCGAGATCATCAGCTACGCATCGCGCGCTTTTGCGATCTATTACGCCTTGCAGGCGGGTATTGCCGCGGTCGGCGCATGGCGCAGTCGCAGGTTTCCGCTCGCCATCTTCTACGGATTACTGGCGCTGCTCGGCGTTGCCATTGCCCTGTTCGGCAAGGCGGTGGAAGGTGATAGCGCCTGAACCCTATTTCGAATAGTCGCGGGTATCGTCGATCACCTTGCCGTCATTGGGCAGGTTCTCGGCCAGCACCACCTCGCCCTTGAGCTTGGTGACAGCGGTGAGTGTTTTGGCGATAGCCGTCGTATCGGGATTTGCGCCGCGTTCCGGCTCCACCTGCAATACCATGGCATCAGCAGAGCCCTTGCGGGCGACCACCAGCCTTGCGCGGGCAACGCCTTTCGAGGCCTTGACCACGTCATCGACCTGTTTGGGATCGACGAACATACCCTTGATCTTGGTGCGCTGGTCGGCACGGCCCATCCAGCCCTTGATGCGCATATTGGTGCGCCCGCAGGGTGACGGTTCATCCAGCACGGCGGAAAGATCACCGGTACCGAAACGGATCAGCGGATAGGCGGTGTTGAAGTTCGTTACCACCAGTTCGCCGACTTCGCCGGGCGCGACGGGATCATCCGTGCCGGGGCGGACGATCTCGACAATCAGATCCTCATTGACCAGCATGCCGGGCAAGGGCTTGCCGCGGTGGCTGCTTTCATAGGCGATGACGCCGAGGTCAGCGGTTGCATAGCATTGCAGCACCTTGACGCCGCGCTCGCGATATTCATCGCGCATCGACGGGAAAAGCGCACCGCCCGAGACAACAGCCTTTTTGATTGAGGAAAGATCCCTGCCCATCTCCGCAGCCTTGTCGAGCAGGGTCTTGAGATAGTCCGGCGTTCCGGCATAGGCGGTGGGGCGGATGGCAGCGGCGGCCTCGACCTGCTGTTCGGTGGCGCCTACCCCGGCCGGAAAGACATTGGCACCTGCCGCCCTTGCGCCGGCATCGAGAATGAAGCCACCCGGCGTCAGGTGAAAAGACAGCGCGCAGTGCACCAGATCGCCCTTGCCGATGCCTGCGGCATGAAAGGCGCGCGCGCCAAGCCAGGGATCAAGCCCTGGCGGCTGGGGTTCCCAGACCGGACCGGGCGACATGAAATAGCGGGTACCTTCCAGTGCCGCCGGATTGGCAAAACCGCCAAGCGGCGGTTTCTTCGCCTGGGCTTCCATCAACTCGCCCTTGCGCAGAACGGGAAGCCCGGCAAGCGCGCTGCGGCTGCCGATTTTCGCAGGGTCCACTTTCCTCAGCCGCTGTTTCCAGGCCGGGCAGATCTCCCTGGCCTCGGCCAGAAACTTCGGCAGTTTCCGGAACAGCGCACGCTCGCGGGCCTTGGGGTCGCGTGTTTCAAGTTCATCGAAATATTTCGTCATGAAAATTTCCTCCGCAGTTAAACCGGTTTCATCGCAGGATGCGTATCCAGCGGGCCAGATCAAGCAGACTGACCAGCGCGCCGGCCACATAGGTCAGCGCCGCAGCCTTCAGCACCTGGCGGACTGCCGGCATGTCTTCGGGCTTGAGATAACCGCCCTGTTCGAGAATGGGCAAGGCCTTGTTGAAGCTGGCATCGTATTCGACCGGCAGGGTGACCAAGTGAACCACGACGCGGATTGCCAGCAGGGCAACACCGAAGGCAACCAGGCCGAAAAAGGCAAGCGGCGTGCGCGCCACGAGGCCGAGAACCGGTGCCGCAAAGAAGAAAATCGAGGCTACCACATCGGACGCGGCGGCAAAGCGGGCGAGTTCCTGCCGGACGGCAAGCAGTCGTTCGCCGCGATGATGCTGGATGGCATGACCGACCTCATGGGCAGCAATGGCAACGGCAGCCAGCGTGCGCCCCTGATGGTGTTGATCCAGCAGGCGCACGGAACGCGTCGCGGGATCGTAATGATCGCCCTTCTCGGTGGTTTCGACACCGACGCCGGTCAGTTGCAGTTCATCGACAAGATGCTCGGCGAGTTCGCCACCAGTGCCCGGAAGATCGGGCCGGTCAATGCCGTGTTTTCTTATGACATGCTGCACCCAGTATTGCGGCAGGAAGATCACTGCTCCCAGAAGCACGACACCGATGACAACCAGCAGACCCATTGTGCTTGTCAGCGCTCCATTCTTACCGGTTTGTAGGAACTGATTGCCTCCAGCACCGGTTGCGCGCCGCCCTCAAGCGCCGTCAGATTGACCTCATGGGTTGGCGCCGTTGCGCCCTTGCTGCCCCAAAGAACAATCCGGAGGGAATAGTCCTGCTCGCGGCGCACCAGTACGAGTTCGCGGATTGAATCCCAGGGCAGGACGTCATCGCCGATACGGGCATCGAACAGGCCAGTCGGCTGCACGGCAAGAATGACCTCGTTGCGGAAATAGCGCGCCAGCATGCGCGCCGAGATGAAGGCAAAGAAGATGAGGCCGGTGAGTAACGTCAGCAGATTCATCTGGCGCACGCCGTAAATGCCAAGTAGCAGCCAGACCAGCCCGCAAACCGCCAGCGTCAGGCCAATGGCGATTGCAAGCGTTCGTTGAAAGCTCTCACGATGATAGCGGAACTGATTGGTACCGGTGTCGCCGATTACTTCGTGCGCGCGGGCTTCAGCGGCTCCCGGAAAGGGGACAACCACACCGCCCGATCCGTTGAATGCGCCATTGCTTCCTCGCGGGCTGCCATTTGAGGAGCCATCAGACGCTTTTCCCGGCTGATCCGCCATTGAACCCCTGATGCGCGTTCCCTGCGCGTTTGCGTGTTACGCCAGCCAGCGTTTGCGGCGCTTGTAGTGCTTCACATCGCGGAAGGATTTGCGCCCCTCGCCGCCGACCCCGAGGTAGAATTCCTTGACGTCCTCGTTCTCGCGCAGCTGTTTGGCTTCACCGTCCATTACCACGCGGCCGGATTCGAGGATATAGCCGTAGGTGGCGTATTTGAGCGCGATGTTGGTGTTCTGCTCGGCGAGCAGGAAGGAAACGCCCTCGTTTTCGTTGAGGTTCTTGACGATCTCGAAGATCTCCTCGACGAGCTGCGGTGCGAGCCCCATGGAGGGTTCGTCCAGCAGGATGGTGGTGGGGCGGGACATCAGCGCCCGGCCGATGGCG
>JAGRLQ010000058.1 GCA_020441735.1 Nitratireductor sp. | reverse complement strand
GGATCGGGGAAATAGCGGTAATCATGCGCATCTTCCTTCGACCGCATGGAACGCGTCTCGCCCTTGTTCGGATCGAACAGCCGGGTTTCCTGATCGATCTCGCCACCATCCTCCAGAATGGCGATCTGGCGGCGTGCCTCGTATTCGATGGCCTGGCCGACAAACCGGATCGAGTTGACGTTCTTGATCTCGCAGCGCGTGCCGAACTCGCCACCGGGCTTCCTGACCGACACGTTGACGTCGGCGCGCAGGGAACCCTGTTCCATATTGCCGTCGCAGGTGCCGAGATAGCGCAGAATGGTCCTCAGCTTGGTGACATAGGCTCTCGCCTCGTCGGCCGAGCGCATGTCCGGCTTGGAGACAATCTCCATCAGCGCGACGCCGGTACGGTTCAAATCGACAAAGGACATAGTCGGGTGCTGGTCGTGGATCGACTTCCCGGCATCCTGTTCGAGGTGCAGGCGCTCGATACCAACCTCGATATCCTCAAACTCACCCTTCTTGTCCGGGCCGACCGAAATGATGATCTTGCCCTCGCCGACGATCGGATCCTTGTACTGGGATATCTGATAGCCCTGCGGCAGATCAGGATAGAAATAGTTCTTGCGGTCGAAAACCGAGCGGTGGTTGATCTGCGCCTTCAGGCCAAGCCCGGTGCGGATCGCCTGCGCCACGCATTCGGAGTTGATGACGGGCAGCATGCCGGGCATCGCCGCATCGACCAGCGAGACATTCTGGTTCGGCTCGGCGCCGAATTCGGTCGAGGCACCGGAAAACAGCTTGGCGTTGGAAGTAACCTGGGCGTGGACCTCGAGGCCGATGATGACCTCCCAGTCGCCGGTGGCGCCGGGGATGAAGCGTTTGGGTTCGGGCGTGCGGGTATCGATGATGGTCATGACGGATTTTGCGGGAGTGAAAAGGGATTTTCCCCCTAATGGCGGCTTGCCGCTGACAGGTCAAGGATAATTGACGGGATGGGCTGTCGCGCCCGGCAGGTGCCCTTATTGTGGCGGGTCTACCTTTATCGTCTCGTCGTATTCATAGACTTCCACATGCAGCGCCTTGTCGACCTCCGGCGCCCAGTTCGACTGAAAATCCGTCTTGTCCCAGCGCAGGATGTCCTTCGTTTCCGGATCGAGCCAGATCGTATTGCGGTCGGCAAGCCACATGCCACCCATTTCCTCGACCGGCGCCGTCTTGATGTGGAAAGCGTATTTGAGCGCCGGGCGGCCATCGAGATCGACCTCACCGCCGCATTCGCCATCGCTCATGCCGTCGATTTCGGCCTGACGGAACGCATCGTGGCCCGCCTTGCGATCAGGCGGAAAGTTGGCCGGCGCCGAAGACCAGGGGCCCTCTGCAGAAGGACCGACCCAGGCCTGCTGGCCGACGGTCAGCGTCATGTCGGTACCGCGAACCCCGGAAATGGTTTCAAGCGGATTTTCGACGATGTTGTCGAAGACATGGGTTTCCTTGCCGGTGGGGTCGTAGACCGTCTTCGCACTGCGATAGGGCTTGCGGTTGTAGCCGTTGAGTTCGTTGGCATAGAGCGCCCTGATTTCCTCGAGGCAGGCATCGGCGGCGAGCGCACTGGCTGCCGGCAATGCAGCAAGAATGGCAGCAGATACAGGAAACAGGCGGATCAGGGACATCAAACACTCCTCGACACGGCAAGATTGGCTGGCCTTACCGATAGCGCATGTTCTGCCTGCCGCCAAATCCGGCGAATTTATTCCGCTGCAACGCGGCGCTTGCCGAGCCGGGTGTTGAGCCTTCCGGCGGCAAGCCAGCAGACGGCAAGGCTCGCGCCGGTTGCTGCAAAAATCGCCGTCAGCGGGCCGAAGGCGAGGATAAGGCGCGCCACCCCCGGGGTTGCGACTGCCGAAACATCGCGGAAGGTCGAATAGACGGCCGCCATTTCGGTTCGTTCGGAGGGTTTGACACTCATCAGGAAAGGCAGCCCAGCCGCGACATCGAGCACGACAAGAAAGACAGTCGAAACAAACAGCGCCACCACGGTTGCCATCGCAACCCCGTCATAGGGCAGAAGCGCGAGGCCGACCGCTGCAAAATAGAACAGAGCGGAGAAGCCGAACCCGATCTGGATGGCAAATCGCACGCTACGGGCGACCAGAAAGCGCAGGACCAGTGGTGCCAGAAACAAGAGCGCGTTGGAAAAGGACAGCATGAGCCCTCCGAGCTGGGCGCCAAGACCATTCTCCACGGCAAAAATCGGCAAATATACGATGTAGACCTGCCAGCCGACGGAGCGAATGCAGGAATAGGCCCAGCCGGCAACCAGCAGCGGCTGAACAGCAAAGCGCTTGAGATAGGCCAGCGGATTGGCGGGCTTGGAGCGGGCGCGCGTTATCACCTTGCCGTCGCCGAGCCGCAAATACCAGAAGAAGGCGATCAGGCCGAAGCAGAAGCAAATGGCGAGCCAGAACGGACCTTGCGGCCAGATATCCATCAGCAGCACGCCGAGATAGGGCCCAGCCGCCCAAGCGACGCCTGAATAGAGCAGCCGGGCCGTCTCGTTTTTGCCCATCGAGGTGCGATCGATGAAGTCCATCACATAGGCGTTGAAGCAGACCGTCATGACGACCAGCGCCACGGCATTGCCGACCAGGGCGGCAGGTGCTGCCGGCGTACCCAGCAGGGCGGCTGCCAGGTTGGAGGAGATCATCAGCAGGATGGCGCCGGTATAAAGATGCCGCCGGGCCACATGACCTGCCAGCCAAGGGGTGAACAGGGCGACCACCAGCGAAACGAGCCCGGCACCGAAGTAGACTTCCGAGACGGCCTGCGCATCGCCGAGGCTGCGATAGAGCAAGACCGGGAAGACCGAGATGATGACGGCGCGCGCAGCGGCCTCGAACGCCGCCAGAAGGGCGAATGCCTGCACCCCTGCCCTGGCGGGCCGGTAGACGGTGAGCGGGATTCGGCGCTGAACCATGAGGGCTGCCTGCGGTTTTCACGCCGGCAGCCCGCGCGCCGGCAAGGTGAATCAGCCAGCCGCGTGTCGGCAGGTCGAGGCTGGTCGAGAAGACGGTGCCTGACAAGCCGCTAAATGCGGCAATCGGGGTCGCAGATCGGCTTCGCAGCCAAAGCTCGGCACAGATGATCGGGCTTTGACATCGCCTGTCCGCCGCCGTAAACAGGCGGCCTCAAGACCGGAGCCTTTATGTCCAACGAGACCCGTTGAAGCCCCGGCCGGTTTGACCGGCGGGGCAAGCACTGAACCCACCGGCTGCCCCTTCGGGCGGCCTGGTGATGCACATCCAGTGTTTCAACGGAAATCCCGAAAATGGACATATCACGCGACGAACAGCGTATCCTGCACCTGCTTGCCCAAGGCGGACGCATCGAAATCATCAAACAGGACAAGAAGATCACCGAAACGGCGTGCTTTACCCGCGAGGGCTGGCGCTATGGCGGGCTTGATCTCGACTTGTTCCGCAAGCTGAAGCGGCGGCGCGCCATCGCCTCGCACAAAAGCGGGCCCTATCGCATCACACGGCGCGGTCTCGAACTGGTGCGCAGTCAGTTGGACAATCGGTAAAGCGCTCGGAAACGACGCGATGCAGCCTTGACAGGCTCGCATCGCTCTTTCCTGCAGGGCTATGCCGGATGGCAGAATAGCGCACCACGATTGCCCTTCGCAGGCTCAGTCGATGGGCGCGTGCAGCCTGGTTTTTTCGGTGATGATGCCGCCGCGGTTGCCGGGTTCGATGGAACCATAGCGCTGGCGGAAGCACCCCGGAAGCTGCCGGTCACCGGGTATCGACAGCCAGAGACGGAAAAGATGCCGTCTTTTTGCCGGGTCCGGCCAGTCGGTAAAGGCGGTGCGGTCATGCAGCAGCGCATGGTTGTAGACGAACTGCATGTCGCCCGGCTGCAATTGCATCGAGAAATGCAGGCCGGGGTCGTTGGCGCAGGCGTCGAACAGATCAAGCGCCTCCACATGTCCGGGCGTGAGTCGCATGGCGGCTTCGAAACGCTGTGCGCTGTCGATGTATTGCCGCTGATAGAAAACCGTCAGCAACCCGTTCTGCCAGCAGAATGGCGGTATCTCCATATACGGTTTTTCGCCCTCGGGGATTTCGCCGCGACGGTCGGTGGCGATGGGGTCGAACAACAGGGCAAGCAAATCCGGCCGCTCGGCGCGCATCCTGTTGTAAATGGCCTCGGCGCTGACCAGCAGGGAACGACCGCCCTCCATCGCTTCGCGCAGGCACAACAGGCCGACCACATCGGCAGAATCCGTATGGAAGGTCTGGCGCTGCGATGTCTGGTAGATGCGGGCATTGGGATCGTTCGCATCGCGACCGATGTCGCGCACATGGCCGAGAATGTGGCCATCGGCATTTTGCGACCGGGCACTGCCGAGGTGAGCGCCGATGCCGCAAAAGATGGCGGCAGCGGTTTCCTGGCTGTAGCGCTCTACCGGAAGGCCACGAATGACCTCGACGCCTGTGCCGCTGATCAGTTTTTCGCGTAAATCCCGCAGATGGGCGCCGAAGCCCGGCAGCGGAAAATCTGAGGCGGTGATCTCACCGATATCCCGACCGAGCGCGAGATAGTGTTCTGCGGCAGCTTCCAGTTCGGCCACCTGGTCTTCGTCAAGATGGACGAGCCAGCGCCCGGTATCGGCCGCCATGTCCCTACCAAGCCAGCTCGAAGGCCGGTCAATGCGCTCCGGCAGTGCCGAAAGATCCATGGCCATGCCGTTCCTCCCAGTCACACAGATAGACACACAGACACTTCCACAAAGGCATTCCGTGACTGAAAGCCTATTGGCGGGAAAACGGCTCATCCGTCAAAAATGGACCAATTCCGGCAAAAAACGGACTTGTTGCAATGCCGGGGCGCCGGGATCGGCAGGCCCTGTTGTGCGGTGCTATTGCACCGTGGGCCAGGCTTCGATGACCTGTTTCAGCTCCGCATCGAGCTTTTCCATCGCTGCCTTGGTGATGGCCTTGGCGAGGGCATCGCGCGGACCGGAGCCGGTGGTGGAGCCTTCCCAGAGCACGAGCTCGCCTTTTCTGGCAGGGCTTTCGCTGCCTGCCTCGACGGCCTTTTCGTAATCGACCGACAGGCGGCTGCGCAGATTGATGGCATGGGTGCCGCCGCTATTGGTGCCGCGCACGAAAACCGTCACCTTGAGCGGTGTTACCATCGTACCGGGCTTTGCCGGCTCTTCCTCGTCATGGGAATACCAGGCGCCAAGGTCCGCAGCCGTGATATTCGCCTTGCCCAATTCCGCCATGATGTGACCGGTCATGTCGCTGCAGATTTTCGCGGCGTATTTTTCCTTGTTGGCGTTGGAACAACCAACCGTCACGCCATCGAGGCCGGCAATCTGCTGTGGCCAGTCAATTTCCTCCGCCATGGCGGAGCCGGCAGCGAGCAGCAGGGTTGAAACCAGAAAACAGCGGAACATCAGGTTACTCCTTGGAAATCCCCTGCCTAAAGCCGGCCGGCATTGCGGGCCGATACTACCACCATTTCTCCGGCGCGAAGCCCCCGGCGGCATCCTCGATGACGTGGGCTGCCTGAAACAGGGTTTCCTCCTCGAAGGGCTTGCCGATCAACTGCAGGCCGAGCGGCAGGCCCTGATGATCGGCACCTGCGGGAACGGCGATACCCGGCAATCCCGCCATGTTGACGGTAACCGTGAAGATGTCGTTCAGATACATCTTTACCGGATCAGCGTTCATGTCCTGATCGGCGATGCCGAAGGCTGCCGACGGCGTTGCGGGCGTGAGGATGGCGTCAACGCCCTGTGCGAAGGCATCCTCGAAGTCCTTCTTGATCAGCGTGCGCACCTTCTGGGCCTTGAGGTAGTAAGCGTCGTAATAGCCCGCCGACAGCACATAGGTGCCGATCATGACACGGCGCTTGACCTCAGCACCAAAACCGGCGGCGCGGGTGTTCTGGTACATCTCGACGATGTCCTTGCCGTCAACCCGCAGGCCGTAGCGCACACCGTCATAACGCGCCAGGTTCGAGGAGGCTTCGGCGGGCGCCACGATATAATAGGCTGGCAGCGCGTATTTGGTATGCGGCAGGGAGATATCGACAATCTCCGCACCTGCCGCCCGGTACCATTCGATGCCCTGCTGCCAGAGGGCCTCGATTTCCTCCGGCATGCCGTCCATGCGGTATTCGGCGGGAATGCCGATCTTCATGCCCTTGACCGACTTGCCGATGGCTGCCTCGTAATGGGCTTCCGGCAGTGGTACGGAGGTCGTGTCCTTGTCGTCGACGCTTGCCATCGACTGCAGCAGGATTGCTGCGTCACGCACATCGCGGGCAATCGGGCCTGCCTGGTCGAGCGAGGAGGCAAAGGCGACAATGCCCCAGCGCGAGCAGCGGCCATA
>JAGRLQ010000057.1 GCA_020441735.1 Nitratireductor sp. | reverse complement strand
CGTCCTGCACGGAAAAGACGCCCTCATTGGGCCGGTCGGAATCGGGCAGGAACTTGCCGAGACAGTCGGTGTATTCGAACATCGGCGTCTCGACGGGATCGAAGCCATAGCGCTCATAGACCTCGCGGATTTTCGCCATCATCTCGTCGGTGGCACGGATGTCGGCAGGCGAGCGGTCGACGAAGCCGCGCGGTAGACGCGCCTTCAGTTTCTGCGGTTTTTTCTGTTTGTCAGCCATGGATGGAAAGCCGGTTGCGGGCACATGCGGAAATTCGCGGCTTTCCTAGACGATCACCGGGTGAAGGACAAGCGGGAGGGGATAGAGACGCTGCGCAACAATCGGGTGGCAGGGGTGGTTTGCGCCATGATAGACAAACGCCATGAGCAAGACCTTCCTTACATTGTTCGATACCGCGCTAGGGCGCTGCGGCATTGCCTGGGGCGACAACGGCATTCTGTCCGTCAGTTTTCCCGAGGACACAGACGACAAGACCCGCCAGCAGCTTCGCCGCCGGGCGGTGGAGGCGCAGGAGATTGAAGACCTCCCGCCGCATATCGCTTTGGTGATCACGGCGATCCAGGCGCTGATGGAAGGCGCAAGCGAAGATTTGCGCGATGCTGAACTGGACATGACCGGGCTCGGCGATTTCGAGCAGCAACTCTATGGGCTGTCGCGGCAGATCGGGCCGGGAAAAACCCGCACCTATGGCGATCTGGCGCGCGATCTCGGCGATGTGGCGTTTTCCCAGCGGGTCGGACAGGCACTGGGTCGCAACCCCTTTCCGATCATCGTGCCGTGCCACCGCATTGTCGGCGCCAACGGGCAGATGACCGGCTTTTCCGCGCCGGGCGGGGTGGAAACCAAACGGCAATTGCTGAAGATCGAGGGCGCCATCGAACCCGACCTGCTCGACCTGATGGGCTAACGGTTGCCAGCCTTCAGCTTGCTGGTGAGCGCCATGGCGATGCAGTGGGCGAGCTCGGCTTCGGGCAAATCATCACCCGCCCGGAACACAAGCGCCCGGTTACCCTCATAATCGAACGCATCGAGATACTGCTCGCGGAAACGTTCCACGAGCCCGCTGGTGCAGATGAAATACATGGCCACCGCATCGGGGGTATTCCCCACGGCATCAATGCGGATCGTGCTGCCGGATTTCGGGTTTTCGGTCACGAAGGAGGGCTGGCCCCACTTCAGACATTCGATGATATCGCCAACGCCGTCGGTGCGGTTTGCGGTATCGAGCACCAGTTGCCGCAGGCGGCGCAGCATGGCCTTGCGGGCGGGATCGATCGCTTCAAGATGGGTTTCGAAATCTGATGACATCAGGGCGCCATCATGCTGTTGGCCGCTTCAGCGCCTTGCGCTTCTTCTCCGTCACCTCGCGGCGGCAGCAGCCTTCAACATGGTCATTGACGAGACCCATGGCCTGCATGAAGGCATAGACCGTAGTCGGGCCGACAAAGGACCAGCCGCGTTTTTTCAGATCCTTCGAGATGCGGGTGGAGGTTTCCGTCTTGCCGAGCTTTCGAAGCGATTCCCAGTCGCAGCGTTCGGGGCGGTCTTCGGGCCCCGGTTCGTGCGCCCAGAAATAGGCGGCAAGCGAACCAAACTCCTGCTGCAATTCGAGCGCGCGGTTGGCATTGTTGATGGTGGAGGCGATCTTGCCACGATGACGCACAATGCCGGCATCGCCCAGCAGGCGCTCAATGTCTTTCTCGCCGAACTTCGCGACCCTGGCAATCTCGAAACCGGCGAACGCGTTGCGGAAGTTTTCGCGCTTTCTTAGAATGGTGAGCCAGGAAAGGCCGGATTGAAAACCTTCAAGGCAGAGCTTTTCAAACAGACGGGTATCGTCGGTTACCGGATGGCCCCACTCATCATCGTGATAGGCAAGATAATCCGGCATGTTGCCGTGCCACTTGCAGCGCCATTTTCCGTCGTCACCCTCAATCAGGCCATCTTCTGCTGTCATCTGCGAACTCCGTTCGAATCGCGGTTGTGATGAAAGTAACACCCCGTACTGACAATTTCCGTCAGGAGAAAAAACCGGTTTGAATCGCCGGACGTTTCGATATGATCGCGCCGCCCGGAGCCAACCAGGATTCTGCATCACAGTTTGCGTTCAATGTTCAAGAAAAGCGCCCTTTCCACCCTTCTGTTTTCACGGTCAAGCCTGAGGCTCCTCGCCGTTGTGCTGGCGCTTGTTGTCGCCGGACTTCCGGCGCGGGCTGCCAGCAATGACGAATTGCTGCGCGGCTTCAACCTGACAGTCTTCGGTGCCGAGTTCGCCCCCTTCGGCATCCAGTCGCGCTATATCCGCAAGTTCAACGGACCGGTGCGTTTCAACATCATCAATCTGGCAAAGCGCGACCGCACGGCTGACGTGACGCAATTCATCCGCTCGCTCAACGGTTCGATTTACGGGCTGAAGACCTCAACCACGCGCAATCCGGCGCGGGCCAATTTCAACGTCTATGTAGTCGATCAGGCCGATTATGTGAAAGTGGCGCGCGAGCAGGTCTACAAGCGCTCGACAGCACGGATACCCGGCAAGTGCCTGGTACGCTCGGTTTTCTCGCGCAACGGCATCATCCGCTCGGATGCGGTGGTGGTTTCCGATGGTGGGGAAGCCCTTTTCAAACGCTGCATGATCGAGGAAATCCTGCAGGGGCTGGGTCCGCTCAACGAACATCCCTCGCTGAAGGAAAGCATGTTCAACGACCGTTCCCGGCATACCAGCTTCACCCGCTTCGACCGCATCATTCTCAACATGCTGTATGACCGGCGGATCCGGAATGGCGCCTCCATCGGATCGGTGCAGGAGATCCTTCCGGCTGTACTGGCCGACGCCAAACGGCGCGTGCGATAGGATGCCGAACCAACCAGGAGAAATAAGCATGCATGCGAAAACCTCCGCGACAATCCTGAGCCTGTTACTTTCCGCAATTTCTGGCGCACTTGCGCCGCAACCGGCGCAGGCCCAGTCTGACTTCAATGCCAAATGCGCGGTCTTTCGCGGTGACACGTTTGTGGAAGGCGCGCCCTGCCGGCGCATCACCATCAAGCAGAATACCAGCGACACCGACGAAACGGCCGAAAACATCTACCGCTATGAATGGCAGACCGGCGGCACGACGGTGACGGTCAACGCGGAGGAAGCCTTCACCATCAACGGCAGCCAGGGCGAGACCGTTGCGGTCAAACCGGGCTATACCTTGTGCGTTCGCAATTTTGCCACCGGCAATACGTTCTGTGCAGCTTTTGACGTGGAATAGCGCGCGTTAACCCGCTGCTAACCGTCCTGCTAAACGCGTCGTTTACCAGGATTCCAGACAGTTTTAGCTTTCTTGTTCATCTTTACCATTCCGTTGCCTTGGCAGCGCAGGATTCCCCTGAAAACAGGGCGATGAAGCGCTACGGCGTCCCTGGTCCTTGAGTCTGTGCAATCCAGTAGTGAGTAAATGATGCGCAAATTTCTTCTGGCCGCTTCCGCCGGCGTAATGATTTCCCTGGGCTTTTCAATTCCGGCAAACGCCCAGTCGCCGCGCTATACGCCGCCGCCGGCAACCGTGCTTTCAGGCGATCTTGCCTCGCCATGGCTTCTGCAGCTCACCAACCGCGACCAGTACAAGAAGGTCATGCAGCGCAATGCGGCCGCGCTTCAGCAACACCGCGAGCAGCAAATGAAGCGGCAGAAAACCCGTATCGCTTTCCGCCCGGCAGTGCGCCAATTGCCCCGGCAGCAAGTTGCTCCGGCTGCTCCCCAGGTGGCACCGCAGACGGCCTCCCTGCCGAAAAAGACCGATGATGGCGTCGATCCGAAGTTTCTGCCGCAGCGCGTTGCCTTTTCCGGCAGCGAGCAGCCCGGAACCATCGTCATCGATACCGCGCGGCGTTATCTCTACCTTGTTGAAGACGGCGGTCAGGCCACACGCTATGGCGTCGGCGTCGGCCGCGAGGGTTTTGCCTGGACAGGTACGGAAAAAATCACCCGCAAGGCGGAATGGCCGGAATGGCGCCCGCCGGAGGAAATGCGCATCCGCGAAAGAAAGAAGGGCCGTGAACTGCCGGTTGTAATGGCGGGCGGGGAAGCCAATCCGCTTGGCGCCCGGGCGCTCTATCTCGGCAGCACATTGTATCGAATCCATGGCACCAACCAGCCCTGGACCATCGGCGGTGCCGTGTCTTCGGGGTGCATCAGAATGCGTAACGAAGATGTGACAGCGCTCTATGAGCGGGTTGGCGTCGGGACCAGGGTTGTCGTCAGATAAAGCGCGGCAATGGCCGGGAAACACTGGAAAAGTCCGGATAATTCCCCTTTTTTCAATGTGTTATCGCTGATTTGCTGCTGAACCGACAATGTGTTGCGATTTTTCAACACCTCTCCATTTCCTGATTAAACCGGGAGACAGAATTCCGATTACCTGAGGTTAACCCCTTGAATTTCCTACAGGCATCCGTAAGGTGGCGTCGGGGCGTGCCAGGAGGCACCAACAGACTCACAGCCATATGGGAAAGAAGATGCTTACGAGGAGAAACTTCGTAACCGCGTTGGCAGTAGGAACCATTCTTGGAACCGGCGTGCTGAAAAGCAGAACCGCCGAGGCGCGGTATTTCGACACGGCCACGAGGAGATGGGTGGAAGGCGAACCGGTAAGGTTGCGCCTCGATCAGCGCAAGCTTCCTTCGAAGTTCAAGCGGCGCAATGTGACCATCAACACGACGCAGGAACCGGGTACCGTCGTCATCCACACCGATGAGAAGTTCCTGTATTACATTACAGGCAAGAACAAGGCCATCCGCTACGGGGTCGGAGTTGGCCGCGAAGGCTTTGGCTGGAACGGCGAAGTTGCCATTCGCAGAAAGACCGAATGGCCGGTCTGGATACCGCCGAAGGAGATGATCCAGCGCGAACGGGAGAACGGTCGCGAACTGCCGGCACGCATGGAAGGCGGACCTGAAAATCCGCTCGGTGCGCGTGCCATGTATCTCTACAAGGGCGGACAGGATACGCTCTATCGCATTCACGGTACCAACCAGCCGTGGTCGATCGGCCTCAACCTTTCCTCGGGCTGCATCCGCATGATGAACCAGGATGTGGAAGACCTTTACGAGCGTGTCGATATCGGAACGAAAGTGATCGTTGTCGGACCAGGTGAAGATCCGTCTCCCTATATCCGGGCGCCGAAAAACCCGCTTGCTGCCATTTTCGGCAACGGCTGACACAACACTGGCCAGAGCCAGCTGAAGTAACCCGCCCGGAGCAATCCTGGCGGGTTTTTCATGCCGTTGCCCCAGGCAGCCTACTCGGCAGCCTCGAGCACGGCGGTTTCCTTTTTAAGGTTCTTCAGTGCTGCAGGCATGATCCCGCCATGAGCCCAGTTGAGCAATTCAACCGTGTGCAGGATGGGGATGTTTGTGCCACCGGCAATCTGGGTGATGCAGCCGATGTTGCCGGCGGCGATGAGCTGCGGCTTGACCCGCTCGATGTTGGCGATCTTCCGCTCTTTCAACCGCCCGGCGATCTCCGGCTGCAGAATGTTGTAGGTGCCGGCCGAGCCGCAACACAAATGGCCTTCCGGGACATCGACGACTTCGAAACCGGCGTCCGCCAGCAGCTTCTTCGGCGCAGTGGTGATCTTCTGGCCGTGCTGCATGGAGCAGGCGGAATGATAGGCGAGGCGGATGCCTTTTCCTGCTGAACTTTGCGGCAGATCGATTTCAACCAGAAACTCGGTGATGTCCTTGGCGAGTGCCGCGACTTTCGCCGCCTTGCTTTCATAGGCCGTATCATCGCGCAGCATGTGGCCGTAATCCTTCACCGTGGTGCCGCAGCCGGACGTGGTGATGATGATGGCATCGAGCCCGCCTTTTTCCGCTTCGCCGAGCCAGGCATCGATGTTGCGCCTGGCGGCGGAATGGGACTCGTCCTCGCGTCCCATGTGGTGCACCAGCGCGCCGCAGCATCCTTCGGCGGGCGGCGTCAGCACTTCATAGCCGAGCCGCGTCAGCAAGCTGATGGTGGCAAGGTTGATGGCAGGGTCGAGCACCCGCTGGGCGCAGCCCTGCATGACCACTACCCTGCCCTTTGCCTTGCTGACCTGTGGGGGGTGGACAGGGTTTTTCAGTTGCAGGTCCGGTTTCGGCAGGCCGGATGGCGCCAGCGCCAGCATGGCCGCCATCGGTTTTCCGCCCGGCAGGGATTTCAACAGGCCGGCAAAGGGCTTGCCGAGTCGGGCAGCCGAAAGCGCAAGTCGGAAGCGCCCGGGATAGGGCAGGACCTGCGCCAGCATCCAGCGATAGAGGCGGTCAATCAATGGCCGCTTGTAGGTCTCCTGAATGTAGGCGCGGGCGTGATCGACCAGATGCATGTAGTGGACACCGGACGGACACGTCGTCATGCAGGCAAGGCAGGAAAGGCAACGGTCGATGTGTTTTACCGTGCGGTCGTCTGCCGGGCGGCCGTTTTCCAGCATGTCCTTGATCAGATAGATGCGCCCGCGCGGGCTGTCCAACTCGTCGCCGAGTGTCAAATAGGTCGGACAGGTTGCCGTGCAGAAACCGCAATGGACGCATTTGCGCAGGATCTTCTCGCTATGGGCGATAGCGGCGTCCTTCAACTGCTCTTCGGTGAAACTGGTCTGCATCGTTACGCCTGCACTGCCGACTGGCCCATGAGACCCGGATTGAGGATGCCGGCAGGATCAAACTGCCGCCGCAGGTTCTGCGATATCGCCGCAATGCGCGGATGTTCGGGATGGAAGGCATCCGTTCCGCTTTCGCCATTTGCGTTGCAGCGGAACAATGTCGCGTGGCCGCCACGGGCATCGACTGCAGCGCGGATGACGGTTGCGGCCTCATCATCAGCTGCATCGACAAGGAGCCAGACCAACCCGCCGCCCCAGTCGTAGAGGGCTTCGCAATCCAGCTTGCCGGAAATATCGCTGACCACGTCCGGCCCATCGGACGGCTTTACCGACAGCCGCCACACGGCGCCGTCGCGTCCGGCGAACGTTTCAACGTCCCGAACCTGTTTCCAGATGGCGGCGTTGCTTTCGGCAACATTTTCGACTGATAGCCCGGCAGCAGATGGCAGAAGCGGCGCCAGCAAATCCTTGAGCCTGCCGGTTCTGTATTTGACCGATTCCGGCAGCCCCTCGCAGCGGATCATGGTGACCGGATTGCCGTCCGCATCTTTTTGAAGATGCGCGGCACCGGTGACATCAAAAGGCGAACCCAGCGCCCTGGAAAGAACCGTCACGGCCGCATGGTCATCCAGTCCGGTAATCAGAACCGTGCCGGTCGCCTGGGGCCTGGGCAGCAGTTTGAAGGAAACCTCCGTCAGAACGCCGAGCGTGCCGTAGCTGCCGCACATCAGCTTGACGAGATCGTAGCCGGTGACGTTCTTCATCACCCGGCCGCCATTCTTGATGATCTCCCCTTCGCCCGAGACAAACCGCACGCCGATCAGACTGTCACGCGCAGCACCCGCCTGAACACGGCGAGGGCCGGAGACCCCGGCGGCAACCACGCCGCCAATGGTCGACTTTCCTTTCGTACCCAGCAAGGCACAATAGTCCGCCGGTTCGAAAGGCAGGTGCTGTCCTTCCTCTGCCAGGGCATCGGTAATGGTCTCAAGTGTCGTACCTGCCTCAGCTACCAGGGTAAGCGCGCCGGGCTCATAAAGCGTGATGCCGGAGAGCCTGCCGGTTGAAAGGGTTTCCGTAACATCGACCGGATTGCCGACGGGCCGTGTGCCGCCGCCGACGATGCGCACCGGTTTGCGCCGGGCAAAATGTTCGCGGACGGTTTCAGCGAGAGAGGCCTCGCTGTCGGGTTTCAAGAGGCTCGCCATGCTTCACGCCGCCTCCTGGCGGTTGCCGTGACGGCGCGAATGGCTTGCTTCCATCGGAAATACCTTGGCCGGATTGAGCAGCCATTTCGGATCGAAGACGTCCTTCACCCGCATCTGAATTTCCAGATCGGCTTCGTTGTACTGATGAACCATCAGATCACGCTTTTCGACGCCAACCCCATGTTCGCCGGTCAGGCAACCGCCGACCTCGACACAGAGCTTGAGGATGTCGGCGCCGAAGGCTTCGCATTTCTCCAGATCGCCGGGCTTGTTGGCATCGAACAGAATCAGCGGATGAAGGTTGCCGTCACCGGCATGAAACACATTGGCAACTCGGAGCCCGTAATCGACCGACATTTCCTGCATGCGCTTCAGAACTTCCGGCAGGCGGGAGGTGGGGATCGTGCCATCCATGCACAGATAGTCGGCCATCTGGCCCATGGCGCCGAAGGCAGCCTTGCGGCCCTTCCAGATCAGATCGGACTGAACGGCGGAATTGCTCTCGCGCATGACCTCTGGGTCATGGCGGGCGGCAATCGCCTTGATCTTTTCCAGCTGCTCGGCGATCTCGGCTTCCGAACCTTCGACCTCGACAATGAGTAGCGCCTCGACATCGGTTGGATAACCTGCATGGGCGAAGTTCTCGCAGGCAATGATCGCCGGCTTGTCCATGAACTCCATGGCGACCGGCAGAACGCCGGACTTGATGATGTCTGCAACACAGGTGCCGGCCACTTCATTGGCGTTGAAACCGAGCAGGATCGGCCTTGCACCCTCAGGCTTGGGCAGGATTTTGAGAACCGCCTCGGTGACCATGCCAAACTGGCCTTCCGAGCCGCAGATGACGCCAAGCAGATCAAGGCCTGCGGGATCGAGATGGGTGCCGCCGATCTCAATCACTTCGCCATCCATCATCACCATGGTCACGCCGAGGAGATTGTTGGTCGTTACCCCGTATTTCAGGCAATGGGCGCCGCCCGAGTTCATGGCGATGTTGCCGGAAATGGCACAGGCCAGCTGGCTGGAAGGATCGGGCGCGTAGAAGAAGCCCTCGCCTGCGACATTGCCGCTGACGGCGAGATTGGTAATGCCGGCCTGAACCCGCACGAAGCGGTTGCCATAATCGGCTTCCAGCACCTGGTTCAGTCGGGCGACCCCGATGACGATCGAGTCGGCAGTCGGCAGCGCGCCGCCGGCAAGCGAGGTTCCCGCGCCGCGTGGAATGACCGGCAGGCCCATGTCGCTGCAAATACGCAGAATGGCGGAAACCTCCTGCGTGGTACGTGGCAGGCAAACGGCCAGCGGCGGACAGCGATAGGCCGTCAACGCATCGCATTCATAGGCAAGCGTCTCCTCCGGATCGTGGATAACGCCATCGGTACCGATTGCAGCTTGCAGCGCCGCGACGATTTCGGCCTTGCGCGAGATGATCGCGCCATCGGCTTTCGGCATTTCGACGAGCGACATCACACCCTCCTCATGGTTGCAGCCAGTTCAGGATGGCTAATGGTAAATAATTTTTACCAATATGGCAAGATGTCTGCCGGAATGCAGGGATAATGCCCGTTGTCCTGTGACGAAAAACCTATCCGGCGGACTCGCTGTGGTGGTTTCTGATCCTGCGAACCACAAGCCAGATACTCAAAACGGCGACCGGAACGAAGAAGCCCGCCAGCATTTTCGGGGTAAGCGGTGCCGGCAGAAATTTTTCGAACGCCTGAGCAAGGTAATAGAACAGGCCGACCACATAGTAGGACACGGCTGCCACCGAGAGACCCTCCACGGTCTGCTGCAGACGAAGCTGCAACTGAGTGCGCTTGTTCATGGAGGAGAGCAGGTTGCGGTTCTGGCTTTCGATCTCGATATCGACCTTGGCGCGCAGCAGGTTGGCGACCCGTGCCAGCTTGCGAGACAGGTTGGCCTGACGATCCTCCACCGAGGCGCAGGTGCGCAGTGCTGGCGGCAGGCTGCGGTTGATGTATCCGCCCAGTGTCACCTTGCCGGCTAGCGCATCATTGCCGAGCGCCTTGATGCGGTCCTGAACAATGCCGCCATAGGCCCGGCTTGCGCCGAAACGGAACAGACTAGCGGCAGCATCGCTTTCAAGCTCAGCCGCAAGGGCATTGATCTTGGCAAGCAGTTCGGCGGATTCGTCGGCAGTCGCATCCTTGGTGTCCCTGGTCAGCCGCGAAAGGTCGACTTCCATGTGGGAGAGTTTTTGCGACAGGCTGCGGGCAAGCGGCAGGCCAAGCATGGCCAGCGTGCGATAGGTTTCCAGCTCCAGGGCCATTTTGGCATAGGCGCCGATCTGTGCCGAACCCAATCCCGACTCGAGCAGCAGATAGACCGTCATTCCGTTGGGATCCTGGCGGAAATCGGTCGCCAGCAGGGACTTGCCATCCGAAAGCCGGTTCACTGCAAGGCTTTCGGGATCGAACTTGTCCAGCAGTTTGCGGTTGGCGGGTGTATTGGCACGAATTTCGACGCGCGTTGCCGAGATCAGGCTTCCCGGCGGGGCAAAACCCGCGGCGAAGGGGTGGTCATGCAGATCGCCGAGAAAGCTGCGCGGTGCCGGTGCATCGAAGGTGAAAGCGCTGAACTCGCTATGGCTTTCCCATTGCAGACGCCCCCTGCCCCATGGAATGGCGTGATAGCGCATCTCGGCAGCCGGCACGGTTTCCCCGCGCATTCGGCACAACTGGGCAAAAACGGCGCTTGCCACCGACTTGCCGCCCTCCGACATGAAGGCAAAGTGCAACACGACGCGGTTGCTTTCGAACTCGGGCAGAGGCCGGGAGTGAATTTCCCCGACGACGAAGGCATGTTCGGGATGACGGGGAAACTCGGTCACCCGTGCAGTTCCTGCAGAACTACGCTCAAGCGCACTGCGCAATTCGGCCTGGGGTGATGCGATTTTTCGCGACACGGCTTTTCGGGATCCGGCTTTTGGCGAAGCGGATTTCGTCATGGTTGTCTCCAGAGGATTGACGTGACCTAGGCGGATAATTCTCCAGACGCCGGCATCTTCTGCCCGTTAAACTCCGGCAGATTGCATTTGTTTCCAAGTCATAGACCTGCTTGGGCGGCCAACCAACCGTCAATTTTTCCCTTTTCACAATTCAGCGGCTGAAGATCGAACCTGCATTGGTAAGAATTATTGACCAGTTCTGGCAATCCTTGTATCGTTCCGTCAGGAATAAGACATGACGATATTTCAGCAGATCAGCCATGACCGCTCCGCCGACGAGGTGGCGCACCAGATCGAGGGCCTCATTCTGGAAGGGGTTCTGCGGCCTGGCGACCAGTTGCCGGGTGAGCGGGAACTGGCGGCTGAAATGGGCGTATCGCGGCCGGTCGTTCGCGAGGCGATCGAAACCCTGGTTGCCGGCGGCATCCTGCATCGCCGGCAGGGCGACGGCACGTTTGTCGGCGACATCATCGGCCAGGTCTTTTCCGATCCGATTGCTGCGCTTCTGCCCCATCACCGCAAGGCGACGCATGATTATCTTGAATACCGCCGCGAGGTGGAAGGGATCGCTGCCGGTCTGGCTGCCGAACGGGCTACCGGTTATGACCGCGACATGCTGCAACAATGCGTCGAGCGCATGAAATCAGCCCATGAGCGCCAGGACTTTGCCGAGGAAGCAAAGGTCGATCTGGAGTTTCACTCGCTGATTGGCGAGATGGCGCACAATCTGGTGCTGCTGCATACGCTGCGCTCCTGCTACAAGCTGCTTTCGGAAGGCATCTTTCAGAACCGCAGCCGGCTGTACGAAAAGCCCGGCGCGCGGCAGGCGCTGTATGATCAGCACATGGCGATTGCCGATGCGATTCTTGCGGGAAACCGTGAAGCCGCCGGTCAGGCCGCGCGCGATCACATGTCCTATGTGATGGAAAAAAGCCTGGAAATGGACAATGAAGCAGAGCGTGAGCGCATCTCGGGCTTGCGTTTCAGAAAACGGGAACGGTGAACGGCAGGCAGTTGCTGCTGGCCCGGCCTGGAAAGAGCAACTTGGGGAAAAGCATGAAACAACCGGTCAAAGTCGGCCTGTTCGTTACCTGTCTGGTGGACCTGTTCCGCCCGACTGTCGGGTTTGCGGCGGTCAAGCTGCTGGAGGAGGCGGGCTGCGAGGTACATGTGCCGGTCAGCCAGACCTGTTGCGGGCAGCCGGCCTGGAATTCCGGCGACC
>JAGRLQ010000375.1 GCA_020441735.1 Nitratireductor sp. | reverse complement strand
TTCGGCGGTTGGCTGTTTACCTCTCATGAGACCGCTCGATCCTTCAATCTGCTGGAGGCCGAGTATGCCACGGAAACCCATTTGGCAGGCGTACTGGCATATGAACGGATTATCGCAATTGGCGCGCCCGTTCAGGCGCCATGGCCGGGCTTGAGCAGGCGCGAGCGCGAATGCCTGCGCTGGCTCGGAGCCGGATTGAGAACCGCCGCCATTGCCGAAAAGCTCGGCATAAGCCCGTCTGCCGTCAACCTCTACATTTCCAATGCCAAGCGGAAAATGCAGGCGAAGACCCGCGAGCATGCAATTGCCCTGGCGATCGTCTCCGGCGAAATAAAACTATAGCAGGATCCAGCCATGCGCATGGCGTGAGTCGGCATGCGCCCTTCCGGGCACCACGCTGTAACGATCAATCCTTTGGCGGTATCCGGCGGCAGGCCTGACTGGCTTCGGACCTTTGCAGTGACAGTGCTCAGACCAACGTCCGGCCATGTCCCGGACTCCCGTCCATACCGCCGCCGCTATGGTCCGTGGTGCCTTGTCCCTCCCGGCTCCGGTCAGCAGTCTTCTCCGCATGTCAAAGGCGGCAATCCGTGCCGCAGTTCGGCCTGATGCGGCCTTGCCACGACCGAGGAACCGGATGATTACCGTCATTGAGGACTTTCTTTCCGAAGAAGAGCTAGCGCTGGCTCGCGACGTGATGAAGGAAAGCACCTTTGTCGATGGTTCCCGGACCGCCGGTTACCGGGCGCGCCGGGTGAAGAACAACGAGCAGGTTTCCTGGTCGCAATCGGTGGTGCGTGAGTTTCAGGACCATGTGCTGGAACGCATTCACAGCCATCCGCGCCTGTCCGCCATCTGCCTTCCCAGGCGCGTCTCCCGGCCGCTGGTCAGCCGCTCGCGCGAGGGCATGGGTTACGGACTTCATGTCGATGATGCCCAGATCGGTGAATCGGGCAAGAAGAACCGCTCCGATATTTCCATGACCCTCTTTCTCTCCCAGCCGGAAGAATACGAGGGCGGGGAACTGGAAATCCTGACGCCCTATGGCGCCACCGCCTTCAAACTGCCGGCCGGCCAGGCCATCGCCTATCCATCCAGGTTCCTGCATCAGGTGCGCACGGTGACATCCGGCGAGCGCGTCGTTGCCATCTGCTGGATGGAAAGCCATGTCCGGGACGAGCAGGAGCGCGAAATCCTGACAGAACTCGATGCGGTCTGCCGCAAGCTGCACGATCTGGCGCCAGACGCGCCGGAGACCGATCTGGCTTTCAAGACCCACGCCAACCTGCTTCGCCGCTGGGTGGCATAGCAGGGCCTCTCCCAAGGTCTCGGACTGATGTCCGGCAGCGGGGCGCATCGGTCCGGGCCCGGTTTTCACACCGGCAGGCGCGGGTAAGGATGGCGGCGAAAGCGTCACGACGTTGTGATTGCGATGCCCGGCAATACAGCCGGCCAACACGAGGAAAGGAAGCGAAGTGAGTAAGGAAGATGAACTGAAAAAGCGCATCGCCGCAATCGTCGGCGCAGGCGCATTGGCATCCGGCCTAGTGGCGATGCCCTATTCGATCAACATGGCTGATACAGGCCTGACACCATCTGCCGCATTTGCCAGCGAGGGCGGCGGCGATTCTGATGGCGGTGGCGATAGCTCCGGTGAAGGCGGCGGCAGCGGTGGTTCCGGTGAAAGCGGGGGCTCCGGAGGTAATAGCGGTTCGGGCAGCAGCGGCTCCGGCGAGAGCGGCAACTCCGGAAGCTCTGGTAGCAGCGGCGAAAGTGGAGAGTCGGGCGGATCGGATGATTCCGGTGAGTCTGGCGAATCAGGTGAATCCGGCGAGTCGGGTGACGACAGGGCATCGTCCTCGGTCCCCGATCGCTTCGGTCGCGTCGTCGAGGTTGAACGCAAAGGCTTCAACATCGAAGTTCGCTACGATGACGGTTGGAAAGAGGAAATCGAAAACGGCCGTTACGAGCTGAAGGATCCAAACAACCGGACCGTTGTCCAGCGGGCTGCGACCTTCACGGATCGGGCGCGCTTGTCGAGCACGGGGAACAGAGTTCAGTAGCGTTCCCCGGAAGTGCCGCGACATCTCCGGATTTTGATAACCCCACTGCCTGCCGGAGATGATACGCCAGGCTCCCGTTGCTCAACGGGAGCCTGGTATTTTGGTCTCTGCCGCTGGTGCCGGAAATCAACCTGCCACGCGCGGGATGATTTAACCGTTCCAGGCTTCCCGTGCCTTGATCGCTGCCTCGACCCGGTTCTTGGCGTTGATCTTCTGCAGGATGTTGGTCATGTAGTGCTTGACCGTCTTTTCCTGCAAATCGAGCGCTCTGCCAACCTCCTTGTTGCTCATGCCTTCTGCAACAAGCTTGAGGATTTCGACCTCCCGGTCGGTAAGGGTGGAAAGCAACTGCTTCGGTGTTTTCTTGCCGCCGTCCTTGAGCCCCCTCAGAACCCGTGCTGCCAGCGACGGGGATACATATGACTGCCCGGCGGCCACGGACTTGACAACCGAGGTCAGTTCATCCGATCCGACACCCTTTAGCACATACCCCGCTGCCCCTGCATCGAGCGCGCTGAATATGTCATCGTCGGACTCCGATACCGTCAGCATGACAGTGCGGGTTTTGGGCGAAACCTGATTGATCCGGGAAAGGGCATCGACTCCACCGCCGGGCATCGAGATGTCGAGCAGAACGACATCTGGCTTCTTCTCGGAAGCCAGCTGCACCACTTCGTCTCCATTGCTGGCCTCCCCGACAACGAGAATGTCTTCCTGCTCGCGCAATGACACCACCACACCTGAACGGTAAAGCGGATGATCGTCAGCCACGACAACGGTCACGGTGTGCATTGTTCAGCCCTCTCTCCCGATTGGAACCATCATTGTAACGGTAGTGCCGGCAGTTTTGCCGGTCCTGATTTCAAAGGTGCCGCCAATGCTTTCGATGCGCTCCTGAAGACCGGGCAGGCCAAGTCCGCGCGCGCCCTTGCCCGATGGACGACGGCTGATCCCCGGTCCGCTGTCGCTGACCGAGATCGCCAGCAACGCCTCGTCGGCATCGTAGTTGCAGACAACGCTCTGGCTCTGTCCGCCGGCATGCATGAAGGCGTTGTTGAGGGTCTCCTGAACAAAGCGATAGGTGGTTATCTTCACCGAATAGGTCGCAGGGATAACTCCGGCAAAAAGCTTCTGCTCGACGGCGCTGTCTGTTCTTGCTTCATGGGCGGCGCAAACCTGGGCGATGATGTCGGCGACACCCAGTTTCTCGATGTCGGGCAGCCGTAACCCGCGGCTGATGTTGCGGATTTCCTGCATGGCATCCTGCAGGGCATTATGCACGATCTCCATGTCCTGCCGGTTGGCCGCCCGGGCCTTTTTCCGCAGGTTGTCAATCCTCAATGCGGCAAGCCCCAGAAGCTGTGCCGGCCCGTCATGGAGTTCCGCACTGATCTGGCGCAGATACTGTTCGTTCAGTTCGACTGTGCGGGCCGAAGCCCGCTCAATCCGTTCCCGCAATATCCTGTTCTGCCGTGACGATTCGCTTTCGCTGGCAAGCTGGTGCTGAATAGCGTCTTTCTGCTCCTCAATGGTGCGGCTGCCCGAGCGCACGATACCGGTAAGCGCGCCGGCGATGAAAAGGGTCAACAGCGCCACCATGCCCCAGGTTTCGGCACGGGTTTTGGCCAGGGTGCGGTCAAGATCCTCAATGACCTCGTAGAACTCCGCGACGGCAACAATGTCGCCTGAAAGGTGTTGCCGGACAGGGCTGTATATTTCCAGCAATGGTTTGCCGATGGTTCGTTCGGCCAGATCTTCCGCGTCGCCCAGCGAGTCGTGATCTGCAACGACCTCCCCGTTGAACGCCCGCAGCAACTCCTCCGACGGTGGAAACCGGTTGCCGATGATGTTGCGGTCGGTGGCATAGATCAACGTACCATCCCGGCGCCACACCTTTACCGACACGAACTCCCTTCCGATATCCTGATTGAGCAATTCCTCGATTGCCATGATTGGACCAATGGATATCGGATTGTCCGCATCGATGTCCTCGAGAAGAGGGGAGATCAGGCTGTCTATGTAAAGGGCAGTGGCGGCTGCCGAGTTGTCGATTGCTGCTTGCTGTATGCGCGCGGTCACGAAACGGCCGACGGCAACCGCGCATACGATCATCACCATGCCGCCGATGATCGCGAAGCGGGTGGCAAGCGTCTGCCGCTTCCACCATTCTGCGATCACGCCGTTCAACAGCCCGGGGGAAAGTGCGCTCTCCATACTTCCAGCAGTAGCTATTCGATGTGGAGGGATCAATCGGACCTTGGTCAGATTTCAGAGGGCCATTGGTCGGGTTGCCCCTCCCTTCGTCTCATCCATCCTTCTCCCGCGCCCTGAGAATGTCGCGCTCCGACACTTTGCCGCTAAAGGCAAGTTTCTTGTAGTCGAAGCCGTATTCGATCGTCGGTTTGACCACCCGGAAATAGGGCGACAGGTCGAAGTCGCGCGGGGTGAACAGCGAATGGTGGCGGATGTGCAGGATTTCGCCACGTGCATAGCGTGAATCGGCATGCGCCCGCCCGGGCGCCAGCGTCACCTCCGGCAGGATCGGATATTTGATCGACTGGAAGGCCTGGGCGA
>JAGRLQ010000056.1 GCA_020441735.1 Nitratireductor sp. | reverse complement strand
CTCCGCGCAGGGCGGCCTTAGGGCTGCACACATGCCCTGGATCAAAAGGCGGAGCCGCCCTGCGGTTTGCGCGTTCTTTCTCATAACACTGGCGGGAAACCGTCGAGTGGACGGCAAAGCATGACCTACCGTCTCCCCCTTGAGGGGAGGCACGCGATTGCGAGTGCGCAGCACGAAGCAGAGCGGGTGGGGGTAGCAAGCTCTCAATCAGGCAAAGTCTTTGTCGGCTCCCCCGGATGAAGCCCGGGGTCGCAACCCCCACCCTGACCCTCCCCTCCCCATGGGCTTTGGGGGGAGGGAACGAAGGTTTCTATGTGCTCGTCATTCCGGGCTCGCGGTTCCCGCGCCCCGGAATGACGGAAGATGTGACGGGCACTCCAAACCGCCAAGCTTCGCGCAATGTTTTGCCGGTAGGATCGCCGCATGCTGAAGCGGTTTTTCCATGTCCGGCCATCCCATTCCCGAAAGGCGCTGCCACTTCTGGGCATCGCGGCATTCGCCGGCCTCCTCACCGCAATTTCCGTTCTACCGGCCCTGGCCCTGTCGCCGCAGCAGCAGAAGGGCATGTACCGCCACGGCATGTGGGAATGGAGCATCCGGACCTGTCCCGGCGTCGCCCGCAACAAGGGCTACTGGTATGCCCTGAGGGAAGTCGGCGAATTCGAGAACTCTGCCCAGATCGTCGAGAATGAGGACGGCCCGGACTTCAAGGAGGGCTGGAGCTACATGGACACCAACGCCAAGATCTTTGGGGTCGATACAGCCTGCGACTATGCCGTCGAGCAATGGCCGGCGGTTCTCTACCGGGACTGAGTGCTGCCCCCTACTCGAACACGATCTCGGGCCCTGCTTCAGCAGCCGTCTCCATCGCCTCAAGCACTTTGGCCGCGATCTCGCGGTAGACGGCGGCGTGCGGGCCGTTGGGATTGGAGACGGTGACCGGCGTGCCGCCATCGGAATTGGTGCGGATGTCGATGTGCAGCGGCACTTCGCCGAGAAAGGCAACGCCATCCTTGGCCGCTTCCTCGCGGGCACCGCCATGGCCGAAGATGTCGGAGCGCTCGCCGCAATGGGGGCAGATGAAGGTCGACATGTTCTCGATGATGCCGAGGATCGGCACTTCGACACGCTTGAACATGGCAATGCCCTTGCGAGCATCGATCAGCGCGATGTCCTGGGGGGTCGAGACGATGACGGCACCGGCAAGCGGCACCTGCTGGGCCATGGTCAGTTGCGCGTCGCCCGTGCCCGGCGGCATGTCGACGACGAGGATGTCGAGATCGCCCCACTCGACCTCGCGCAGCATCTGGGTGAGCGCGGAAATCACCATCGGCCCGCGCCAGATCATCGGTGTTTCCTCCTCGACGAGAAAGCCCATGGACATGACCTTGAGGCCGTAACCTTCCATCGGCGAAAGCGTGCGGCCCCTTGCAGTGGGTTTTCCGGTGACACCGAGCATGCGCGGCAGCGACGGGCCGTAGACATCGGCATCGAGAATGCCGACCCGCTTGCCGAGGGAGGCAAGGGCCAGCGCCAGGTTGACGGAGGTGGTCGACTTGCCGACACCGCCCTTGCCGGAGGCGACGGCAATGATCGATTTGATGCCCGGCACGCCGGCTTTCGGTTTCGGCGCGCCCTGTCCCGCCTGAGCCGGTCTTGCGCCGGCAGGTGCGGCTGGCCGCGGCGTAGCGCTACCGGCCTTGCGCTCGGCGGTCAGGATGACGGAGGCTTTGGCAATCCCCGGCAGTTGCGAGACGGACTTTTCGGCGACCGCCCGCAGGGGCTCCATCGCCTGGGCCTGTTCAGCGGGCACGGTGAGGGAAATGATCGCCACATCCTTCGACAGGTGAACGCCCTCGACCATGCCAGCGGCAACGATATCGCGGCCATCGGGCATGGTGATGGTGGCAAGTTTGTCGAGAACGGTCTTTTCGCTGACCGACTTCTCCGAATCCGGTTTGCGTCTGAAGATCATCTGGAATGCTTTCCGTCTGCGCCTGCCCTGGCTAGTGAGCCTGTCCGGGCGGTATGCTGCTGCAAGGAATGTTCGCGCCAAATGCGCGGTTTGCCCTCACATATCAGCCGCATGAAAATTGACAAGGGCAGTATACTTTTGAGGAAGACGCGGCGAAAGGCGCCGGGGAAATCAGGCTGGCTGCTTCAACCGCTCGATGGCGGCAGGAAGCTCTGCAAGGCTGTCGATAACGATGTCGGCGCCGAGGTCCTCGACCGGAACGTTGGTATAGCCGCCGCGCACGGCGACCGAGGCCATGAAAGCGGCTTTTGCCGCGCCGATATCGGCGGGGCTGTCGCCCACCATCAAAGCGCGGCTGGCGGTAAAGCCCGTCTGCGCAAGCGCGTGGTTGAGCATGTCCGGCGCAGGCTTTCGCTCGGGGCCGGTGTCGCCGCCGACAACCACATCGATGATTTCCGAAAGGCCGAAATGGTCGAGGATCGTGCGCGTAAAGGCTTCCGGCTTGTTGGTGACGACGCCGAGTTTCACCCGCGCCTTGTGATAGGCGGCAAGAATTTCGGCAGCACCGGGCAGCAGCACGGTTTCAACCGTCAGATGATCGCCATAGATCGCCATCATGCGGTCGGTGGTTTCCTCAAGGGCTCCCCCTTCAAGTGCGGCATGGCGGGCGACATAGGCACGCTCGACGAGCTTTTTCACGCCATTGCCGATCATCGAGCGAACCTCGTCGAGCGAGAGCGCTTCATGACCGTCCTCGCCGAGCAGGCGGTTTACGGCGGCGGCAATGTCGGGTGCGGAATCGATCAGCGTGCCGTCAAGGTCGAACAGGATGACCTGCGGCCAGCCGCAGCGGTCGCCCGATTGGGCGAAGATCGTGTTCACGCCGCTTCCTTCCACTTGATCGAACAGCCCATGGAAGCGATCTGCTCGCGCGGCCCCTCCCCCGTTTCGGCGATCTGCTTCATCGCCTCGAAGAGGTCGCGGCGCAGATCGGCAGGCCCCGCCTCCTTGCGCGAAGCATCGAGACGGCCGCGATACTGCAATTCCATGGCCGCGTTGAAGCCGAAGAAATCGGGCGTGCAGACGGCATCCCAGGTGCGGGCAACCTCCTGACTTTCGTCATAGAGATAGGGAAAGGGAAAACGATGCGCCTCTGCAAACCGCTTCATATTGTCGAAGGAGTCCTGGGGATAGGTTTCAACATCATTAGCCGAGATGGCAACGAAACCGATGCCGATTTCCCTGAGCGCGTTGGCCTCGCGCACGATGCGGTCGATCACCGCGACCACATAAGGGCAGTGATTGCAGATGAAGACAACGACCAGGCCGTTGGGACCTGCCTGATCAAGGATCGAATGGGTTTCGCCATCGGTGCCGGGCAGTTGTGCATCGGCGGGCTTCCAGCCGAAATCGCAAATCGGGGGCACGGCGGCCATGGGGTTTCCTCTCGTTCCTTCGCGGGCTTCAGGCGGCTTCAGGCGGGTTCAGGGACTGTATCGAGAATGCCGATAACTTCGTCAATGGAAAGCGTGCCGTAGTCCGCAATAACGCAAAGCGCGCCGCTGAAATCCTCGCCATTGGTGTAATGGCCGGGTGAGACAATGGTTTGAAGCCCTGCCGCAAGGGCGGACTTCAATCCATTTGCGGAATCCTCAAGAGCGATGCAGCGCGATGCGTCAAGCCCTAGACGGCGCAACGCCAATTGGTAGACATCCGGCGCCGGCTTCTTGGCCGCAACCTCGTCTCCGGCAGCAATCACCTCGAAGATGCCCTGCGCCTCGCGCCCGCAGGCAGCTCGGATCAGCGCATCGACATTGGGCCGGCTGGTCGTGGTGGCAATCGCCAGTCTTATCCCCGAGACGGCAGCCTCTGCTATAAGTTCCTCAATGCCGGGGCGAAGGGTAATGGCCCCCGAAGCCATCAGTTCGCCATAGCGCTCGGTCTTGCGGGCATGGAGTTCGCGGATGAAATCATCGTCGAGCGTTTTGCCAATCGTTTCCGCATGGGCCCTGATGCGCTCCTTGCCGCCGGTGGTGCGCAGCAGGACACGGTAATCGTCCATGCTCCAGTGCCAATCCAGCCCGAACTCGCCAAAGGCCTCGTTGAAAGCCTGGCGGTGCAGTTCCTCGGTTTCGGCTAGCGTGCCATCAACATCGAAAATCAGGGCTTCAAGCGGCATGGGATTTTCCCCCTGCACCCGCACGACCGGCTGCCCCATTGGCCGCATTCCGGATCGCCTCGATGTTGGCGCGGTAGGCGTCTTTCGTGCCGCCCTTGAAGACGGCAGAACCTGCCACCAGCACGTCGGCGCCGGCTTTCGCCACCAATGGCGCGGTTTCCGGTGTTACACCGCCATCGATCTCGATGTGGATCGGACGATCGCCGATCATCTGTTTGATCCGCGCGACCTTGTCGACAACCGGGTGAATGAACTTCTGGCCGCCAAAGCCCGGGTTCACCGTCATCAGCAGAATGAGATCGAGCCGGTCGAGCACATATTCGATGACATTTTCCGGCGTCGACGGGTTGAGCGAGACGCCTGCCTTCCTGCCCAGATCGCGGATCGCCTGCAGCGAGCGGTCGAGATGGGTGGTCGCCTCCGCATGCACGGTGATGATATCGCAGCCGGCATCGGCAAAGGCGGCAAGATAGGGATCGACCGGTTCGATCATCAGGTGGCAATCGAAGACCTTGTCGGTCCTGTCGCGCACCGCCTTGATCACCGGCGGGCCGAAGGTGATGTTGGGCACGAAATGACCGTCCATCACGTCGATGTGGATCCAGTCGGCACCGGCTTCCACAACATCCTCGATCTCCTCGCCGAGGCGCGAGAAGTCGGACGACAGGATCGAAGGCGCAATAATCGTGCTGGGCATGGCGGTTCCGGATTTGAGGTGTTTTCCCGCCGCCATTGCAGACGGCGGGCGATGCGATTGCGGTCCCGATCAGGCGGCCGAGTTGATCCTCAGCGCTTCGCGCCAGCCGGGATAAAGCTTGTCAGCATCCTGCGGGAAGCTCTGGAAGGCACGGGCAAACTCCTGGTGATCGCGTGCAAACTCGACCGGATTGGCGCCTTCCTTCCAGCACTGCTCGGCCTGACGCAGCGAGGTGGCGCCTGCAGCCGCGCCATCGATATGACCGAAGGAACCACCGCCGGCTGTCATGATCAGGTTGGAGTGGCCGAGATTTTCGAAGAAGCCGGGCATTCTGAGCGCGTTCATGCCGCCCGAGATGATCGGCGTCGTCGGGTTCATGCCGAGCCATTCCTGGTGGTAGTACGGCCCATCGGCACTATCGTCGGTGATCATGTAGGCCATCAGCTTGTCGGCTGCCTCACCTTCCATCTTGCCGAACCCCATGGTGCCGGTATGGATGCCCGAAGCGCCCTGCAGGCGCGCCATCTTCGAAAGGACGAAGGCGGTGTAGCCGCGCATCGACTGCGGCGAGGTTACCGCGCCGTGGCCTGCGCGGTGATAGTGCAGGTACTGTTTGGGGAAGGTTCTGCGCGCTGTGGTGATCGCCGCCGGCCCGGTGACGTAGCCATCGACCAGGAAAGCGACATGGTCGGCATTCTCGGCGAAGGTCTCGAGAATGAATTCGGCACGCGCCAGCATCTCGTAGTGATCATCGGCAGTGATGTTGGCCGAGAAAAGCTTGGCCTCGCCGGTTTCGTCCTGCGCACGTTTCATCGCGTCGGCGACAAGCGGGATCGTCTCCTTCAGCGGCGCAAAGAGCTGGTTGCCCTGCGGCTCGTCGTTCTTGATGAAATCTCCGCCGAGCCAGAAATCGTAGCAGGCATCGGCAAACGGCTTTGGCCTCAGGCCGAGCTTTGGCTTGATGATGGTGCCGACGATGAAGCCGCCATCGACCACCGGACGGCCAAGCACGCGCCAGAGATCGCGGATCGTCGTCGACGGGCCGTCGAACAGGCGCAACAAGGCCGGCGGCACGTAGAAGTCGTGCATCTTGGCGTATTCGACGTCGCCCATGCCCTGGTTGTTGCCGATCGCCAGGGTCAGAAACGAGCAGATCATAGCACGGCCATCGATGATGTTACGGTCGAACAGTTCGATCGGATAGGCAATCTTCATGAGTTCCTGTTTCTCGTCGATCTCGTAGACGAGCGCATCGACGCCGCGGGTGAAGTCATCCGTGGTGGAGACATCGACATTGGTGCCGGTCGAGGATTCGGCAGCAAAGTGGGCTGCCGTCTCGAGATACCCATAGCCCTGTTTGGGCTTCATGATGTAGGCAACGAGAATATGCCGTCCCTCGGCAATGAGATCTTCTTCGCGCAGGTTCAGGTTTGCGTAGCGGTTCGACTGGTCCATGATGAAATCCTCCGTGTAGGAAACTGTGGGTTATGCGGCACGCGCCGTTGCGATCTGCGGATCGAGGCTTCCCGCTGCATAGCGTTTTGCCATTTCGTCCATCGGGATCACGGTGATCTTCGCAGCGTTGCCTGCGGTGCCGAAGGCCTCGAAGCGCTCGCGGCAGAGATCGCGCATCGCGTCCATGGCGGGCTTGAGGAATTTGCGCGGGTCGAATTCCGAAGGTTTTTCCTGTGCCAGCTTGCGGAACTGGCCGGTCATCGCCATGCGGCAGTCGGTATCGATGTTGACCTTGCGAACGCCATGTTTGATGCCGCGCACGATCTCCTCTACCGGCACGCCAAAGGTTTGCGGCATCTCGCCGCCAAACGCGTTGATGATGTCCTGCAACTCCTGCGGAACCGAGGAAGACCCGTGCATGACAAGATGCGTATTGGGTAGCTTGTGGTGGATTTCCTCGATGACCTTCATGGCAAGGATATCGCCATCGGGCTTGCGGGAAAACTTGTAGGCGCCGTGAGACGTGCCGCAGGCAATTGCCAGCGCATCGACCTTGGTGCGGGTGACGAAATCAACGGCCTGGTCGGGATCGGTCAGCAACTGGTCGTGGGAGAGTTTTCCCTCTGCGCCCGAACCATCCTCGGCTTCGGCTTCGCCGGTCTCGAGCGAGCCAAGCACGCCCAACTCGCCCTCGACCGACGCCCCCACCCAATGTGCCATTCTGGCAACCCGCTCGGTGATCGCAACGTTGTAATCGTAGGATGCCGGCGTCTTCATGTCGGCTTCCAGCGAACCGTCCATCATCACCGAGGTGAAGCCGTGGCGGATCGCCGTCATGCAGGTCGCTTCATTGTTGCCGTGGTCCTGATGCATGCAGAGCGGGATGGCGGGATACATTTCGGTCAGTGCGTCAATCATCTTCGCCAGCATGATGTCGCCGGCATAGGAGCGCGCGCCGCGCGAGGCCTGGATGATGACCGGCGCATCGCATTCCTGGGCGGCTTCCATGATGGCCAGCCCCTGTTCCATGTTGTTGATGTTGAATGCGGGCACGCCGTAGCCGTTCTCGGCAGCGTGATCGAGCAATTGGCGAAGGGTGATACGGGCCATTGGTCAAGCCTCCCTGGTTTGAACGTTGATGAGACGGACGGTCTCCTGCGCCACCCGTTTGGCGGTGATGCCGAAATGTTTGTAGAGATCGGTGGCAGGTGCCGAAGCTCCGAAGCCTTCCATGCCGATGAAGGCGCCGTCAGGCCCTATCCAGCGGTCCCAACCCATGCGGCCGGCAGCCTCGACGGCGATACGCGGCGCGCTGCCCAGAACAGCTTCGCGGTAGTCCGTGTCCTGCGCCTCGAACAGTTCCCAGCAGGGCATGGAGACGATGGCAGCCTTGATGCCCGTTTCGGCCAGCAGATTGTCGGCTGCCGCCTTGGCAATCTCGACTTCCGAGCCTGTGGCGATCAGCGTCACATCGCGCCCACCAATCGGCTCGCGCAGCACATAGGCGCCCTTTGCCGAGCGGTTTTCTGCTTCATGCCGTTCGCGCAGCATGGGCAGGCCCTGGCGTGACAGGGCCAGAACGCTCGGCGTGTTCGGCGTTGCCAATGCCAATTCCCAGCATTCGGCGGTCTCGATGATGTCGGCGGGCCGGTAGACATTGAGGTTGGGCGTTGCGCGCAGCATGGCGAGATGTTCGACCGGCTGATGCGTCGGACCGTCTTCGCCGAGGCCGATGGAATCATGGGTCAGGACATAGATGACCTGCTGCTCCATCAGGGCCGAGAGCCGCATGGCACCGCGGGCGTAATCGGAGAACACCAGAAACGTGCCGCCATAGGGAATAAATCCGCCATGCAGCGCAATGCCGTTCATCATCGCTGACATGCCGTGTTCGCGGATGCCGTAATGGATGTAGCGACCCTTGAAATTGCCCGGACGAATGGCTTCCGTCTGCGATGTTTTCGTCAGATTGGAGCCGGTCAGATCGGCCGAGCCGCCAATGGTCAGCGGCGTTGCACCATTGATGACTTCGAGCACCATCTGCGAAGCCTGACGGGTCGCCGTCTTGGTTGCCTTTTCCACATGCTCCTTGCGGAAGGCGGAGAGGCGACGGGAAAGTGCAGCGGGCAAGCCGTCGGCGAGGAATTTCTCCAGCCGCTTGCCGTTGCGCGACTGAGCCATGCGGGCCTGCCATGCTTCGCGGTTTGTGCGGCCACGGGCGGCAACCTCGCCCCAGGCATTGTAAATGTTCTGCGGAACAACGAAGGGCTCATGCCGCCAGCCGATGTTGAGGCGGGTGGCGGCAATCTCGTCCTTGCCCAGCGGTGCGCCATGTGTCTTGTGCGAGCCTTCGAGATTGGGGGCGCCCTTGCCGATCACCGTCCGGCAGGCAATAAGCGACGGCCTGCGGCTGCGACGGGCCTTCTCGATTGCCTCGGCGACCGCTTCCCGGTCATGGCCGTCGACCCGCTGAACATCCCAGCCGGCAGCCTTGAAGCGCATCGGCTGGTTCATCGAGGTCGACAGCGAGGTCGAGCCGTCGATGGAGATTTCATTGTCATCCCACAGCACGATCAGCTTTTTCAGCTTCAGGTGACCGGCAAGGTCTATTGCCTCATGGGAAATGCCTTCCTGCAGGCAGCCGTCGCCGGCCAGAACATAGGTATGGTGATCGGTAAGCTTCGTGCCGAAGCGGGCTGCCATCATCTGTTCGGCAATCGCCATGCCGACGGCGGTGGTGATCCCCTGCCCCAATGGTCCGGTTGTCGTTTCGATGCCGAGCGCATGGCCGTATTCGGGATGGCCTGCGGTCCTAGAACCGATCTGGCGAAAGTTGCGCAGCTGATCGATTTCCATGTCGCCATAGCCGAGCAGGTGATGCAGCGCATAAAGCAGCATCGAGCCATGGCCTGCGGACAGGATGAAGCGGTCGCGGTCAGGCCAGTCCGGCATGGACGGGTCGATATTGATGAAACGGTTGAACAGGACGGTAACTGCCTCAGCCATGCCCATGGGCATGCCGGGATGGCCGGAATTGGCAGCCTGTACGCCGTCCATGGCGAGCGCGCGGATGGCGTTGGCCATGTCCTCTTCGCTCGCAAGCGCGGTAGCGGGTTGGGCAGCGGTTGCGATGTTCATCTGTCTTCTCCTCAGGACATGCGCCGCTTGCGCTCGACCAGCTTGTGGATGAGCGGGGTGAAGATGAGCTGCATGGCGAGGTCGAGCTTGTCGCCGGGAACGACGATGGAATTGGCCCGCGACATGTAGGCGTCGTGCAGCATGGACAGCAGATAGGGAAAATCGATACCGCGCGGATTGGCGAAGCGGATGACCAGGATCGATTCTGCCGGTGTCGGAATCCAGCGGGCGATGAAGGGGTTCGACGTATCGACGATCGGTACGCGTTGGAAGTTGATGTCGGTCAGCGAAAACTGCGGACATATGTAGTTCACGTAATCCGGCATGCGGCGCAGAATGGTGTCGGTGACCGCCTCGGTGGAATAGCCGCGGGCCGCCTTGTCGCGGTGGATTTTCTGGATCCATTCCAGGTTGATGACCGGGACGACACCGATCTTCAGATCGCAATGCCTGGCAAGATTGACCTCGTCGGTGACGACGCAGCCATGCAGCCCTTCATAGAAGAGAACGTCGGTGCCGCCGAACTCCTCCCAATCGGTAAAGGTTCCCGGCGATGTGCCGTAGCGCTCCGCCTCCTCGTCGTCGTGGATATAATGGCGGGTCTTGCCGGTCCCCTTGCGGCCATACTCCTCGAATACGCTTTCGAGAATTGCCAATTCGTTGGCCTCGGCATTGAAATGGGTGAAGTCGATGCCCTGCGCCTTTTCCTCGGCGACCTTTTCCTTCATTGCGGCGCGGTCGAAGCGGTGAAAGGCATCACCCTCGATGAAAGACGCGGTGACGCCCTCGCGGTTGAAGATCTTCTTGAAGGTCTGCTCGACGGTGGTGGTGCCGGCGCCGGACGATCCGGTGATCGAGATGATGGGGAACTTGGCTGACATGTTCTTCCTGCCCGTAATTACGCTCTGAAGAGGCCGCGCTTGCCGAAAAGCGGCGAGCGTTCGGAAATCATTCCGGGTTCGCTGTGGTAACGGCCGATGCGGATCACTTCCTTTTTCGAGCCGTGCACAAGCGGCGTACGCTGGTGCAGGCTTTCGGGAACGATTTCGAGAATTCGGCGGGTGGTATCGGTTGCCGCACCGCCTGCCTGCTCAACCAGAAAGGCGATTGGGTTCGCCTCGTAGACCAGCCGCAACCGGCCATGGGCATAGTTCTTGCGGCCGTCGCCGGGATACAGGAAGACGCCACCGCGAATGAGAATGCGGTAGGTGTCGGCAACCAGCGAAGCGATCCAGCGCATGTTGAAATCGCATTCGCGCGGCCCCTCGCAGCCTGCCAGGCAGTCATCGACGTAACAGCGCACTGCCCCGTCCCAGTGACGGTAGTTGGAGGCGTTGACGGCGAATTCACGCGCTTCTTCGGGGATGGATACCGACTTGTAGGCCTGAACGAAGGAACCGAGCCTGGTCGAAAAGACGAAAATGGCTGTTCCCTGTCCGAGCGTCAGGACAAGGGCAAGTTGCGGCCCATAGATAAAGAAGCCTGACGCCAACTGGCTGGTGCCCGGCTGCATGAATGTTGCAACAGGAGAAGCAGCCGGGTCACCAGCCACCGGGAGGATCGAGAAAATCGTGCCGATGGAAACGTTGGTGTCGATGTTGGAGGAGCCGTCCAGCGGATCAATGGCGATCGCCAGAGAGGCTTCCCGGGACAACAGCACCGGATTGTCGAGTTCTTCCGAAGCATAAAGCGCAACCGGACATTCGCGCATGGCGGAAAGAAACATGTCGTCGGCGACGACATCGAGATCGCGCTGGATGTCGCCGTCGGCATTGGCGCTGCCGCGTTTGCCGGCAAAGGCAGTGCCGAGTGCGCCCTGGTTGATGAGATTGCGGATCTGCACCGATGCCTTGGCAAGCCCGCTTATCACAGCGGCGATGTCGCCGCGTGCGCTGTCTGTGCCGCCATTGGCGGCCCGGTAGGAATTCAGATAGGCTTCGAGCGTGGTTGCTGCCGACATCGGGGTTCTCCTCCACTTGCCGGAAACATGCGGATATTAATGATTTTGTAAATTTTATTTAATTGACTTTTTGAGTAAGTTTTTCTTATCTCTCTGCCATCATGCGCAACCTGACCCTGAGACAACTGCGAACCGTTTCCGCGATCTTCCGCCATGGCAAGATCAATCTGGCCGCGCGCGAACTTGGCCTGACCGGCCCTGCTGTTTCCCTGCAGATTCAACAGCTTGAGGAGGAGACCGGGCTGCTTTTGTTCGAGCGCCGTCGGGAGGGCATGATCCCGACGGAGGCGGGCCATGTGGTGCATGAGGCAGCCCGCGCGATCCGCAGC
The DNA here is from genome assembly GCA_020441735.1 of Nitratireductor sp. Lineage (GTDB taxonomy): Bacteria > Pseudomonadota > Alphaproteobacteria > Rhizobiales > Rhizobiaceae > Salaquimonas. Next base: position 1,937 of record JAGRLQ010000056.1, on the reverse strand, counting down.
GAGGTTCGCCATCTGGAGGATGCAATTGCTGCGATCAAGGGGCTTCGCCGCGGCAAAATTCGCCTCGGGGTGGTCTCCACAGGCAAGTATTTTGCCCCGAAACTGATTGCCGGCTTTCTGAAAGAAGCGCCGGGAATCGAGTTGAAGCTCTTTATCGGCAACCGGGCGGAGACCATCGCCAAGCTGAAAGACCACGAAATCGATATCGCGCTGATGGGCCGCCCGCCAAAGGAGATCGACGTGCGATCGCGCGTTTTCGGCGACCACCCGTTGGTGTTCATCGCGCCTGCCGGTCATGCGCTTGCGCAGCAGATCGAAATCACCAAGGAGCGCATTGCCCAGGAGCAATTCATCGTCCGCGAGAAGGGATCGGGCACGCGCATCTCACTGGAAATCTTCTTGAGCGACATTCCCGGCCGACTCGACCATCTGGGAACGGAGATGGATTCCAACGAGACGATCAAGCAGGCTGTGATCGCGGGTCTTGGCGTCGCCTTCATCTCTGCCCACACGATCGAACAAGAGGTGAGGAACGGCAGCCTGCGTGTCCTCGATGTGATCGACACGCCCATTCGCCGCCAGTGGTTTTCCGTTTCCAGGGCCTCGCCCGCCATTCCACCGGCTATCGAGGCCTTCGAAGCTTTCCTGCAGGACAAGGGCGCGCGCTACCTGCCGCTGGTGACAAAACCCTATCCGGCCAGCGCGTTTGACATGGCGTAATGGCCACAGTGCCCCGCCTCTCACAAGCCGGGAAGCTGCCTGCAAAACCCGCTGGACAGAACCTGCCATTCTGGCTATCAGCGGCTCAGTGCCGGCTTAGCTCAGCTGGTAGAGCAGCTGATTTGTAATCAGCGGGTCGGCGGTTCGAGTCCGTCAGCCGGCACCATCTTTCCTCACGGCCAGTTCGCTGCACTCACTGCCTGCGGCAGCGCGCGTTGCTCTTCGCAGCCATTTGCGCGATCAAGCCTCACTCAGAACCGTTTTCTAAACTCCTTTGATACCTCAATCGGCATTAACCATGTTTGTTGAAACAGGGTTAACCAAGGCGCTTTGGCCCCTTCCGGCCTTGCCCCTGCTTCTTATGCCTCCTAGGTTGGGAGTGGATGCGGATCCATCGAGACAGGGCTGGTTGCCAGGCCCCGTCCCCAGAGTGCCCGAAAGGGCCCGAGAGGTTGAGCGATGCCCCGCACCAGATCCCCGTTCCGCGTCATTTCCTGCGGGTTTTTGAAACCGCTGACCGGCGTTTTTGCAGCAGCCGGCCTGTTTGCTGCTGCCATGGTGCTGCCGGGTATCAACGCCCATGCCGGTAATACCTTGCTGATGCAGCATGTTGCAGGCGACATGAAATCCGGCAAGCGTGGCGGCATGCGCGAACTGCGCCCGCGCAAGGACGGCTACCAAAACAGTCATGGCGACTATGGAGGCCGGCGCGGCGGGTCTTCGGACATGGCAAAGTATGATGATGGCGGCGGGTACGGAGGCGACGGGAGCTACCGCAAGGGCGGCGGCAAGGGCAACGGCGACCGCAACTTTCTGCGCAATAGCAACCGCAATACCAATGTGAACAACAACATCAACACGAACCGGAACGTCAACACGAACACAAACGTCAACACGGCCGTCAACCGCAACAACATCACGATCGAGAACAATATTCTGCTCGGCGAGCGGCGCAGCGGTGTCCGCTATGTGGGCGGTGGCAAGCACCGCTCGGTGCGCTATGCCGGCGGCGTTCGCCGCGTCAGCAGCACGCATACCGTATCCTCACGTCGCATGGCCAAGTCGAAAGTGGGCAGCTACCGGCTGCGCGGCAGCACGGTCATGCATGGAAGGCGTGGCGGCGGTGGCGGCTTCCACAACAGCGGCATGATTGTCGTTTCGATCAACAACCATTCCAACAACAGCGGAATGTCGGAAGTCGCCGGCAGCAGCGTTAC
>JAGRLQ010000374.1 GCA_020441735.1 Nitratireductor sp. | reverse complement strand
ACAAATCTCCGCAACCGGACGGCCAAGGGCCGCGCACATGCTCCACAGGAACGGCGAAGGCCGTCCGGTGGTTTGTGTGTTCTTTCTCATACCACTGGTGCGGATGCATCGAGTGAACGGCGAAGCGTGTCCGTCCTCCTCAAGGAACAGCAACACCCCTGCCGCTAGCTGTGACCGGTCACCGGGCGCGGCTTATAGGCAGCTTCGAGATATTTGATCTGCGAACCCGTCAGCGAAATCTCCAGCGCGCCGATGGCCTCTTCCATCTGCCAGGGCTTGGTGGCACCGGCAATCGGCGCGGTGACGAAGGGTTTCGACAGCACCCAGGCATAGGCGATCTGGGCCGGTTTTGCGCCTGTGTCGCGCGCAACCTTCTCGACCCGGCGCAGGATTTCATAATCCTGCTTCGAGCCGAAATAGCCCTGATGCATCTTGTCGGATTTCGCGCGGGCGGACTGCGCCCCTTCCTTCGGCCGGTTGCCGGCGAGAAAGCCGCGGGCAATCGGCGACCACGGCACGACGCCGACGCCCTCATGGGCGCAATAGGGCATCATCTCGCGCTCCTCCTCGCGGTAGACGAGATTGTAGAAATTCTGCATCGCCGCAAAGGGCTGCGAGCCGATTTCGGTCTGGATCGCCCTGAGCTTGGCGAACTGCCAGGCCCACATGGAGGATGCACCGAGATACAGCACCTTGCCCTGGGAAAGCAGCAGATCGAGCCCGGCGCAGATCTCCTCGAAGGGGGCAACGCCCACCAGCCGGTGGACGTAATAAAGATCGATGTAATCGGTGCCGAGCCGCTTCAGCGATGCTTCGCAGGCCTCCACGATATGCTTGCGCGACAGGCCCCTGTCATTGGCGCCCTCACCCATCGCATTGGCAAGCTTGGTCGCCAGCACAACGTCGGAGCGTTTGGCGAAATACTGCTTGATCGCCCGGCCGGTGATTTCTTCCGAAGCCCCCGCGCCATACATGTCGGCGGTATCCCAGAAGGTGATGCCGGCATCTGTCGCCACCTTGAAAACGGCCTGCGAGGCTTTTTCATCGATCACCCAGGGATGGGGCTCGCGCCCCGGCACACCGAAGCTCATACAGCCAAGACAGAGGCGGGAAACCATCAGGCCGGATTTTCCAAGCGGTACATATTGCATGGCGGATGTCTCTCAGATCACGTGTTTTCGGGCAGGTTGTGGACCGGTCTGCGCCAGCCTGCCACCGGAAACGGGCTTGCTGCAACCCGTCGTCGAGGGAAAGGAGATCGGAAGGCCCCGGCTCGAACGAATGGCGAGATAGGCCCAAGCCTCCGCCTCCATCGCATCGCCGTTGAAACCAGCCTCATCACAGGCAATTACCTCGCCGCCGTTCTTCTTTCGGGCAAGGTCGGCAAGATCGGCCATGATCGCGCCGTTCTTGCGCCCGCCACCGCAGACGATCCACAGTTTCGGCGGCTCGGGAAGATGGTCGCAGGCTTTCAGGATCGCCGCTGCACTGACATGGGCAAGGGTGCGCGCGCCATCGGCAAGCTCGGCTTCGCCCGGATCGAGCGGCTCAAAATCCGCCCGGTCGAGCGACTTGGGAACACTGCGGGTAAAATAGGGCGCGGAAAGATAGCGCTCGGCAATCGGCGCGATGATGCCGCCTTCCGAGGCAATCGCCCCGCCCTGATCGAGCGGAATGCCGGCCTTGGCTTCGACCCATTGGTCAATGAGTGCATTGCCCGGCCCACTATCGAAGGCGGCCATCTCGCCGCTGGAATCGATCCAGGTGATATTCGAAATTCCGCCGATATTGACGAAACATACGGGAAATTGCGGATTCACTTTGTGAGGAAGGTTCTGCGCCAGCGCCCGGTGGTAGACGGGCACCAGCGGCGCCCCCTGCCCGCCATGGGCCATGTCGTTGCGCCTCAGATCGAAGACGGTGGCAATGCCGGTCATCTCCGCCAGCTTGCCCCCATCGCCCAACTGCACGGTGAAGCCCGCCTCGGGCCGGTGCAACACGGTCTGGCCGTGAAAGCCGATGAGATCGATTTCCTCCGGCGAAAGCTGCTCCTGCGCCAGAAAGGCGGCAACCGCCTCGCCATGGCGGCGGGTGATCTCGGCTTCCAGCGCAGTGAGCGTCTCGGTGTGGCCATCTGCACTGTCGAGGGATTTGGCCTCCTCAAGTGCGGCCTCGATACGGCGTTTGAACGCCGCATCATAGGCAAATTCGGCAAAACCTGCTCGCTCGACAAGGTTTTCCCCGTCGCTTCGGATCAGTGCACAATCGATGCCGTCCATCGACGTGCCGCTCATCAGGCCGATCGCCGTCATGACCTTCGCAGGCACGTTTTTCTGGGGTCGGCTTTGCATTTCGTCCATTTCCGACTAAGAGGGCGTGCAACCGGGCAATTGCCCGCACTTCACCTGGCGATTCACCTTCAGCTTAGACGGAAAATACTGTCATGTCCGGCTTCAAGTCCGACTTTCTGCAAATCCTCTCCGAACGCGGCTTCATTCATCAGATCTCCGATGAAAGCGGCCTCGATGCCCTGCTCGCCAAGGAACAGACGACTTGCTATATCGGCTTCGACGCCACTGCCCCCTCGCTGCATGCCGGCAGCCTGGTGCAGATCATGCTGCTCTACTGGTTCCAGCAGACAGGCCACCGGCCGATTGCGCTGATGGGGGGCGGCACGACGCTCATCGGCGATCCGTCAGGACGGGATGAAAGTCGGCAATTGCTGACCGGCGAGCGCATCGAGGAAAACAAGCGCGGTATCCGCCGCGTCTTCTCGAAATTCCTCGATTTCGAGGAAGCAGGCGGCAAGGCCATCATGACCGACAATGCGGAATGGCTGCTGGAACTGAAATATGTCGACTTCCTGCGCGAATACGGCCGCCATTTCTCGGTCAACCAGATGCTCGCCCGCGACAGCGTTCGGCTCAGGCTGGAGCGCGAGCAGCACCTTTCCTTCCTGGAATTCAACTACATGATCCTCCAGGCCTATGATTATGTGGAACTCAACAAGCGCTACGATTGCCGCCTGCAGATGGGCGGCTCCGATCAGTGGGGCAACATCGTCTCCGGCATCGATCTCGGCCGTCGCGCCGGCACGCCGGAACTCTTCGCGCTGACGACCCCGCTGCTGTCGACGTCCTCCGGCGCCAAGATGGGCAAGACTGCCGATGGCGCCGTCTGGCTCGAGGACGACATGCTGCCGGCCTATGACTACTGGCAGTACTGGCGCAACTCGGAAGACGGCGATGTGGCGCGCTTCATGAAGCTGTTCACAACGCTGCCGCTTGATGAAATCGCCCGCCACGCGGCGCTCGAAGGGGCCGAACTCAACGAGGCCAAGAAGCTGCTCGCAACCGAGGCAACCGCCATGGTGCATGGCCGCGAAAAGGCCGAACAGGCAGCCGAAACCGCCCGCAAGACCTTCGAGGAAGGCGTGACGGCCGGCGACCTGCCGACGGTTTCGCTGTCTGCCAGCGAACTTGATGAAGGCATCGGACTGCTCGTGCTGATGGTGCGCGCCGATCTTGCCGTCTCCAATGGCGAGGCACGCCGCCACATCAAGGGGGGCGCGGTACGGATCAACGACAAACAGGTCAGCGATGAGCGGCTTTCGGTCTCCTCCGCCATGCTTGATGATGACGGTGTCCTAAAGCTCTCGCTCGGCAAGAAAAAGCATGTGCTGGTAAAGGCAGGCTGAGGCCTCAGTTCAAAACATCCATGACGTTTTCTCTCGCCTCCTCGGTGAAGGCAAAATCGAAGTTCTTGCGACCGTGCTTGTCGGTATAGGTGATGGTGCATTGGTGGTTGGCGGCGACCTGCCACTCGCTTTCGGGATAGACCGCATAATTGTCTATCGCGGCAAAGAAATCCCGCGATGCACCGCGCTCGATGCTCGGATAGACGGCATTGGCGTTTCCGGGCTCGAAGAAGCGGAAGACGAAAATCTGGTTGCCGTCCTCCAGTTTCTCGCCAACACAGGTGAAATTGTGCAGCACCACCATCAGCGTATATCCGGTATTGCTCAGCAGCATGCGCATCATTGGAATGTTGTCGGTGATGACGGTTTGCCCAGCCTCGTTCTTGCCTTCGACATTGTAGATATCAGGATTGAGAAAGGCTGCGTTGAGTTCTGAATCGTCCAATCCGAGCCAACGCTGCACCGGCTCGACGGCCGGTGTGTAGACAGCGGCAATCAGCGCCGCCACGGCTGTTGGAAACGTCACGACATCCCGCCAGTTGAGTATCTTTTGCAAAGGGCCGGGTTCGGAAAGCGATTTACGGCACACCGGACAGACCGTCGCCTTTGCCGGGATTTCAGAACAGCAATATTTGCAGTTGATGGTATCCACGCAGCGCTCCATCGGAAAACAGGCCCCGCTGCATTCTACAGCATTACTGCTGAAACTGGAAAATCTCGCGGAAAATACCCGGCGCCACGATCGACAGCGGATTGACGGCAATACCCGGATTGTTCGACGGGCCGCGCAGCCGGTAGGTGATGCCGATCAACCCGCTGTTCTTGCCGTTCGAGAAGATGTCCCCGATAAGCGGAATTTCGCCGATGACGCGGCTGAGCGCAAACAACGGCATGAAGGTTCCCCGCAGGTTCATCCGGTCGGCCTCGTCGAACAGGATGCCGTCGAAGGTCAGTCCGATCTGGGTGTTTCTCAGCCAGCCCTTTTCGACTTCAAGACGGCTCGGCGCCT
>JAGRLQ010000373.1 GCA_020441735.1 Nitratireductor sp. | reverse complement strand
GGGCCGCACCACTCGGCCCAGAAATCGACAACCGTCGGAACGTCCGATTCCATTACCTCGGCCTGAAAATTGCTGTTGTCCACCTTTACGGTTGCCATGGCTTTGTCCTTCCTTTGGCGGAATCACCGCTTCATCTTACGCGCTTTTCCTTCAGGTAGAAACTCGAAGCGCCAACGTCAAGAAGCGTGCTGTCGCAGGCCATCGAGTTTTTCCAGCACGCCGTCCAGCAATGCGTCCTCCAACGTCATGATTTCCGGTCCTGCCGTCCAGATCAGGCGGCAGATAATCATCCGGCCATCATACATTGGCTTCATGATTTCCCGATAGAGCGCCATCTGTGCCAGATACGCCAAGGGCGCCGTTTCCGCCGATGCAGGAATTGCAGCACCGCTCTTGTAATCGGCGATGATGACGCTGTCGCCCACCACTGACAACCGGTCGATCTTGCCATGAACGGTTCGCTCAGTGCCCGAAAGCTGCAGCTTTCCCATGATTTCCACTTCCGCCCGGCTTTGCGGCCCGAACAGCTCGGCCATGGCAGGATTTTCAATTAGTCCGAGAACGTCTGCTGCGATGCTTTCCCGAATCTCCGGTGCGAGCTGGCGGGTCAGTGCGCGAAACCGGGAGGCTGCAAAATAGCGATCAAGGACGTCCTGCCGCGCCGTGTGAGGAACATCGGGCAGAAGCTGCAGCAGATGGTGAATGACCGTGCCCCTTGCGGCTGCGACGGCCATGGCGGCACTGTCATTGCTGATGGCAGGCATTGCCGGTTCGCCGACTTCGAGCACCTGCAGAACACCCGATGGCGAAAGCGGGCGCGGTGGCGCCGGTTCTCTTGCGGCCTTAGAAACCCATTCGGGAAGCTGCGTCAGGACTTGGCTGCTCCTTGCTTCCTCTTCCTTGAGCGCCACTTTCTGGATGCTGCCGGGCGGGTCGATTTTCCAGCGCCAGGCTGGTTGGCCATGATCGTCGAAGGCCTCCAGCCTGCCGTTGAGCCTGGCATCGGCTGGCTGCGCTTCCAATCCGCGCTTTACCATGGTGTGCCAGTTCTCCGCCGTGTGGTGGCGCTCGCTGACATAACCGCAAACGATCAGCCGGTCGGCGGCCCGCGTCATGCCGACATAAAGCAGCCTTCGATACTCTTCTTCCGCCGCACGCTCCGCCTCGACAAAATAATCCTCGGTAAGCGTAATGCGGTACTCACCCTTGGGAATCCAAAGTGGCGCATCCTCCTCTGTCCAGGCAATCTTGGGGTGATGGCTGGAGCCGTAGGCAGGGCCACCCGGATCGACCAGAAAGACGATCGGTTTCTCCAGCCCCTTGGCGGAATGTGCTGTGATGACCCGAACCTCGTTGCTTTCCAGCTCGATCTCGCGCTTGATCTCCGGCTCAGCCGAGGTAAGGGTCTCCACGAAAGCTTGGAGGCCAAGGCCCGAATTGGCATCGTGATCCAGTGCCGCCTGCAGGAAACCATCAAGGATTTCCTCCACCTCATGCCCGAGCCGGGCGACATAGCGCTTCCGGAGATCAAGGTGCGAACACAGCCGGGCATAGAACTCATAGACCGGCAGGCTGTCGGCCATCCGCCGGATCCAGTCGAGCTGTTTTGCCGCTACAGCCCAGATGGAACCGGGTTCAGCTTCTCCGAGTTTTTTAAGGGTTTCATACAGAAGCGCCCCCTTGCGGCCATGGGCAAGCCGAAAGAGCTCATCCTCGCTGAAGCCAAAGACCGGGCTCTTGAGAATCCCGGCAAGCGAAAGATCATCAAGA
>JAGRLQ010000372.1 GCA_020441735.1 Nitratireductor sp. | reverse complement strand
TTGATGATGTTCATCATCGGCACCGGCAGCAGATGGGCATTGGTACCGCCGACATAGCGGTAGAGCGGCAGGCCGGAGGCTTCGGCGGAAGCCTTGGCAATCGCCAGTGAAGCGCCGAGAATGGCATTGGCGCCAAGCCTGCCCTTGTTCTCACTGCCGTCGAGTTCGATCATCGCCATGTCGATCGCCAGTTGCTCCTCGGCATCATAGCCGATAAGCGCCTCGGCAATCTCACCATTGACCGCCTGAACCGCCTTTTCGACCCCCTTGCCGAGATAGCGCTTGCCGCCATCGCGCAGTTCGACGGCTTCATGTGCACCCGTGGAAGCGCCCGATGGCACGGCAGCGCGGCCAAAGGAGCCGTCTTCGAGCAGGGCATCCACTTCCACCGTGGGATTTCCACGGCTGTCGAGGATTTCACGGGCGGTAAGATCGATGATTGCTGGCATCATGTGCTCCGAAGCAGGAAGGCGTCCGCAGCAGAAAAATGATCGGCGGAACGGGGAGGATTCCGCTGCCGGATACAGCAAAGCCCGGCTTTAGGCAATTTGCAGCGGTAGCTCGGACGCACAAATTCCACAAAACCATCTCTGTGTTGCCACAATTCGGTCCTTTCGCCTCCCAAATTCATGGTTAATCAAAGTCAAATCAGGGGCGCAAAAGCTAGAAGACCCCAACGGGACAGGTGATGTGATGGCTAATCTGACGATGACTGAGAATTCCCTCGCTGAAAACAACACTGCTTCCCCGGCAGCCTTGCTGGGTCAGGCAATCCTGCTGCCGGCAGCCATTTGTGTCGCCGGTGTTGCCCTGTTCTGGTCGCTTCCTGCCCAGGCCCAGTCATTTTCCTGCGCCGATGCGGACAAGCCCGCCGAATTCGCCGTCTGCAACAATGAAAACCTGTTGGCGCTGGACGAAAAGCTCGGCACCGTCTTCACCACTGCCTATGTCAAGGCAGCAACGGCACCGCAGCGCCAGTCGGTAACCCGTGAACAGAGTGAGTGGCTGAAGGCCCGCAATGCCTGCGGCGCTGACTTCACCTGCCTTGATCTGCGTTACCGTGAACAGATCAACCGACTCGCCCAGAGCGGTGCTTAAGCTTTAACCCTTCACAATCGCATCGATCGCCATGAGCTGCTCGAGCAGCCCTGCCATGTCGGAAAGCCTGACCATGTTCGGCCCATCCGATGAGGTCGTATTGTCGGGATCATCATGGGTTTCGATGAAAACGCCGGCAACGCCGGTGGCAACGGCGGCCCGCGCCAGATAGGGCACCATGGTGCGGTCGCCGCCCGATGAACCGCCCTGCCCGCCCGGGCTCTGCACCGAATGGGTGGCATCGAAGACGATCGGCGCGCCGGTTTCTCGCGCCATGATCGGCAAGGCCCGCATGTCGGACACCAGCGTATTGTAGCCGAAGCTGGCGCCACGCTCGGTAACGATGACATTGGCATTGCCGCTGTCGGTAATTTTCCTCACCACATTCGGCATGTCCCAGGGCGCCAGGAATTGCCCTTTCTTGACATTGACCACCGCGCCGGTCTTTGCCGCGGCTATCAGCAGATCGGTCTGGCGGCACAGGAATGCCGGGATTTGCAGCACGTCCACATGCCGGGCCGCAACGGCGCACTCCTCGGCGGTGTGCACATCGGTAAGAACTGAAATCCCCAGTTCCTTGCGCAGATCATCGAAAATCGGCATGGAGGCTTCCAGCCCCGCACCGCGCGTTGCGCCGAGCGACGTACGGTTGGCCTTGTCGTAGCTCGATTTGTAGACGAATCCGATGCCGAGTGCTTCGGTCAACTCCTTCAGCGCGCCGGCCATGTCGAAGGCATGCTG
>JAGRLQ010000055.1 GCA_020441735.1 Nitratireductor sp. | reverse complement strand
CGCTCATGGCGTAATCGAGGTAGGACTTGCTCATTTCCTCGATGATCGAGACCGGCTTGATATCCGACGGACCGGCAGGCCCCTCGCCACCGCCGTCTCCCGGCGGATTGGGTATGTTGGTTTCGTCCGACAAAGGCTGTGCCCCGTTTCAAATGCTGCTTCACTTTCTATCAGAAAGCGCTTCGAAAGCCAAATTTCACGTCATTTTTGCGATAGTTTTTATATTTTTATTTCAATGGCTTAAGTCATTATTTTCCGACGCCGGAAACCGGATGGCACTTTTGCTGCAACTTTGCTCTTTTCGGGCAGAATCGCAGGCCGTAAAAGCCTCGCAGACAGCCCCTCTCATGCCGTCAAATCCAGGCTGACGAAGTGTTGCTGCCCCGTTTTCATATCGTGCCCGTTGCTGATATACCCAGATGAGGAGTGCGGCCGCTGCCGGCCACACTTGGGAGGGAACATGCTCGATTTTGACATCATCCTGAATGCCTTCGTGACGCTGTTCGTCACCATCGACCCGCCGGGACTGGCGCCGATCTTCCTTGCGCTGACGGCCGGCATGAACCGCACCGAGCGGTATTCTGTGGCTCTGCGGGGCGTTGTCATCGGCTTCGGCGTGCTGGTTGCCTTTGCCCTGTTCGGCATCGTCGTACTCGATACCATGGGCATCACCATCCACGCCTTTCGTGTCGCTGGCGGGCTTCTGCTGTTCTACATCGCCTTCGAGATGGTCTTCGAAAAACGCCAGGAGCGGCACGAAAAGTCGTCCCGCACGGCGGTAACCAAGGACCAGATCGCAAACATCGCCGCCTTTCCCCTCGCCATCCCTCTGATTGCCGGTCCCGGCGCCATCTCCGCCACCATCCTGCTGGCAACCGATCTGGGCCGTGACTGGCAGCCCATGCTGCTGCTGATCGGCGTGATCGTTGTGGTACTGCTGCTTGTGCTGGTTGCCTTCGTGGCGGCTGAATTCATCGACAAGTATCTCGGCACGACCGGTCGCACCATCCTGACGCGGCTGCTGGGTGTGCTGCTGGCAGCCCTCGCCGTTCAATTCGTCGCCGACGGCGCGCTGGCCCTGTTTGGCAGCTGAAACCTTATTGCGGCAGTGCGAGCGTGAACTCCCTGCCGCCATAGCCATGCACGCTGTCGCGCGCCCTTATGACGACTTCAGTCACCCCTTGCGGGATAACAACCCCTGAAAGCGAGCGTGTGAAGGGCTGCTCGTCCACATGGGGATGCAGCAGTTCCCGCGTGCCGTAGACCGTGCCGTCAGGCCCAACCACTTCCCATCCATTGGCATAATGGTCCCAGCCCGTATCTGCATGGGCAACCGTCACGTCGAAATTCCAGCCATCACCGCTCTTGCGGGCCTTTGCAGCCACCACATCGGCTTCGCCGGCAAATGCCATGGTGCTGCCCACAAACAGCACCAGTCCCGCACTTGCTGCCCGAATATGCCCGATGCGTGCAGTCATGATGCCTGCTCCATGCCGTATCGATTAAGGCCGAGCTCAGGGTTCCGTTCCGTGATGCAACCGGCTATGGCATTAGAGAACGGCAACAGGCAGAGGACAAATCACAACATGGCGAGCGGTTCGAAAAAGGTCATCTACGCAGCGCTGGCCGGAAACGCGCTGATAGCCGTTACCAAATTCGTCGCCGCCACGATCACCGGTTCTTCCGCCATGCTGTCGGAGGGCATTCACTCCCTGGTCGATACCGGTAATCAGGGCCTGCTGCTGCATGGCATGAAGCGCGCAGCAAAGCCTGCCGACGACGAACACCCGTTCGGATATGGCGCCGAACTCTATTTCTGGGCTTTCGTCGTTGCCATCCTGATCTTTGCCATCGGTTCCGGCATCTCGATCTACGAGGGCATCAAGAAGGTGCTCGATCCCCATGTGATCAGCGATCCGACGATCAACTACGTGGTTCTCGCGCTGGCAATGGTGTTCGAAGGCGTCGCCTGGTGGGTCGCCTACAAGGAATTTGCCGCCGTCAAGGGCAGCCGCAGCCTGTTCGAGGCGGTGCGCCAGTCGAAGGACCCAACGGTCTTCACGGTGCTGTTCGAGGACACCGCCGCCATGCTCGGCCTCATCGTCGCCTTTGTCGGCATCTTCCTGGCGCAGTATCTTGTCATTCCCGAACTCGATGGTGTCGCCTCGATCCTGATCGGTATCATTCTGGCCATTACCGCCGTGCTGCTGGCCATGGAAACCAAGGGCCTTCTGATCGGCGAGGCTGCCGCGCCCGAACTCGTTGCCTGGGTTACCGAGCAGGTCGGCAAGGCCGAAGGTGTCGACAGGCTCAACGAAATCCGCACCCTGCACCGCGGCCCCCATGACGTGCTGCTCGCCGTGTCCATCGACTTCAAGAACAATCTGACCGTCGGCAAGGTGGAAAACGCCATTTACAAGCTGGAACTGGCGATCAAGGAGCGTTTTCCCGAGGTCAAGCGTCTCTACATCGAGGTCCAGAACAAGCGCCACCATGCCGAGGAGGTGCGCAAGGCGGCAGCAGCGCGAAAACGCGAGACAGAATGACACAAAAGGTTTGCCAATTGCGCGAAGGTCAGGTTCAACTTGGCCTCCCTATGTGCTCAGGAGGAACACCGTGAAGTTGAATACCGCCAAATCCCTTTGCCTTGCTGCTGCTGTTTCCCTCTCCCTTGCCGGACCGGCGGCCGCGTTTTCCATCAGCTTCAGCTGGGGCAACCTGAAGAAATGCACCAGCGGCAATCCCAACCGGGTTGCAAACCCGGCTTTCAAACTTAGCAGCGTTCCCGATGGCACAGCGAAAATCCGCTTCAAGATGAAGGATCTCAACGTGCCGAACTACAATCATGGTGGCGGCACGGTGAAATACTCGGGCAGCTCGACCATTGCCCCAGGCGCCTTCCAGTACAAAAGCCCCTGCCCGCCAGGTGGCTCGCACAACTACCAGTGGACGGCAACAGCGCTTGATTCAAAAGGCAAGAAACTGGGCGAAGCCAAGGCCAGCAAACGCTATCCCTGATTTCAAACAATAACGTCTAACAAAAAACGGGCGGCTCTTGGCCGCCCGTTGCATGTTCGCCCGTCGCGTGTCCGTTCGCAAGTCGCTGCTCAGCCGCTGTTGATCTGCGAGATCACGCGGGAATGCATGCTCGGATGATTGCCACTGTCGATGTGTCCGGTATCCAGTTCAAGTGTTCCCATTCGGGTGCTTGAATTGCCGCCTGCGCGGTGCAGTTTGCGGCGCGAGCAGCCCGAATTCGAGCAGATGAAGCTGTCAGCCTTGTTCACATTGTCCTGCACAGCTGCCATGTTGCCACCCTCAATCGCCGCCAGATAGTGCACCCGGACACCACTGCGCGCCAGCTGGGCGGCAATGTTGGCAACGGCATTGGCGCCCTGGCTGATGCCGATGAGCGAAATCTGCGTCGAAGGATCGTTCTTGTAGGCATTGGTGGCATCACGGATGATGCCGCTGACGGCAGCCTGTGAAACGCTGCCTGAAAACTTGAAATGCCTGGCATAGGGAATCTTCTTGGAAAGATTGGTCAGGCCGTAGCCAAAGGCTTTCGAAAACAGGCCATTTACCAGGTAGACCTTTTTCGGCGCAGCCAGCGCCTCTCCCGATGCCAGAACCGCGACCAGCATGATGGCGGCGGCAACTGAAACCATGCGTTTAAGCGGCATTCCATAACTCCTTCGTGCGCCCCGGCCCCGGTTCCTCCTTGCGGTCCCGGTGTTGCGAATCTTCCGCGCAGAACCTGCGGTCAGTGCCGGATAAAATCAACCCTGCATGACGACCCGTAAGGTGCAGCCGTTCTGCACATTGCCACAACGCTATCCGTAGCGATTGGGTTCCTTGGGGCCCTTGCGCAAAATCCAGTAGAGAAGCGGCAAAAAGATGGCTGCCGCGATTGTCATATGCGTATAGCTCACGCCCCATTCGGGAAAATAAAGAAACGCGGCCAGCACCAGGATGAAGGGAAGTCCGAGCAGCGCCCACAAACCCGATCGGTCATGGTCATGTACCCGGCGAACGGCAAGCGCGAAGAAGGGGACTATCAACAGCGCGAAGACGATCATGTCCAGGGTGATCCCCTCGCGTACTTCACCCGGCAGATAGCAGATCCAGTTTTCATTGATCTCACACAGATTGGGCGCCAGCCAGGTCTCATCCACCCAGGCAGCGGCCAGCCAGAGGATCAGCGCCAGCGGTACAAACTGCAGGAATTTCGCCCGCTTCACACGGCCCGAAAAGGAAAACAAACGGGTCAGTTTCTTCATTGCCGCAAACCTGTTCTGCCGGATGGGAATCACCGGGAATCAACTGGGCATCAGATGACAGCTAACAGACCCTGCATGCAAGGCTAAGCTTTGCCGCGCGGCTTGCGACCGGCCTTCCGGCCGGTCGCACTGCCCGATTTTGCCGCCTTTTTGCCAGCACCGGCAGGCTCCGTCGGCTTCGGCGGCGGTGTCCAGGCGCGATCGGTACGGTCGTGGAATTCGCGGTTCATGCCGGCCATGGCATCGAGCATCATCTGGTTGCGCTCGCGGGCAGCCGACATATAGGCCTCGTTGTCATAGACATCGACATCCTCCTGCCAGTGCTGGGCCAGTTCGCGCAGTGTCTGGCGATCGTGATCCTCGAACACGCGGACGGCCTTGCGGGCGGTGAACTTGTGCATGCCGAGTGCTTCCAGCGCATAGCGTCCGGCGCGCAATGAAGAATCGAAGACTTCCCGCACAATGTCGTCAGCACCTGCCCGGTAGAGACGATAGACGCTGAGCCGGTCGGTTGCCCTGGCGATGACATGGACATTGGGATGATTGAGCTTGGCCATCTTCACGATCTCCAGCGCCTGCTCCTCATCGTCGATAGCAACCACCAGCAGGGCAGCCTCCTCGATGCCGGCCGCATGCAGCAGGTCGGGCCGCGTCGCATCGCCGTAAAAGACCTTCGAGCCGAACTTGCGCAGCCCGTCGACCAGTTCCGAATTGTGGTCGATCACCACCGTCTTGTGACCATTGCCCATCAGCATGCGGTTGACGATCTGGCCGAAACGCCCGTGACCGGCAATGATGATCGGGCCGCTATCGTCAATCGCATCCATCTCACGCGCTTCGCCATCACTTCCACGTCTTGAAAGCACCTTGTCGTAGAGGATGAACAGCGCCGGCGTCAGCAGCATGGAAAGCGCCACCACCAGCGACAGCAGGGTGACGAGGCGCTGGTCGATGACATGGTTCTGCAGCGAGAAGCTGAGCAGCACGAAGCCGAATTCACCGGCCTGGGCAAGGCCCAGCGTGAACAGCAGATTGTCCGGCGATGGCAGGCGGAACAGTTTGGCAAGCGCAAACAGCACCGCTGCCTTGACCGCCATGACGCCCAGCGTCAGGCCGATGACGGTGGAAAACTCGCCAAACAACGTCTCGAAATCGATGCCCGCACCGACCGTGATGAAGAACAGGCCGAGCAAAAGCCCCTTGAAAGGTTCAATGTCGGCTTCAAGCTCGTGGCGGTATTCGGAGTTCGCCAGCACGACGCCAGCCAGAAACGTGCCGAGTGCTGGCGACAGGCCAACCAGGGTCATCAGCAGGGCAATACCGATAACCAGCAGCAGCGCGGCAGCGGTAAACATCTCCCGCAACCTGGAATCGGCGATGAAGCGGAACAGCGGCCGCGACAGGAAAATGCCGCCCAGAATGACCGCAGCAACTGCGCCGAGCGTGACCAGCGCCACCCCCCAACCCGGCAGACCATCAACAAGGCTCAGCACTGCATGGGCCGCATCCGCCTCACCATGTCCACCGCCCTGTTCAGCGCCATGTCCACCTTCTTGGACATTGCCGTGAAAACTGCCGGGGATCGCCAATAGCGGGATCAGCGCCAGCATGGGGATAACGGCAATGTCCTGAAACAGCAGGACGGAAAAACCCGCCTGACCGCCCTCACCCTTGAGCAAGTGCTTTTCATTCAGCGTCTGCAACACGATCGCCGTCGAGGAAAGCGACAGGATCAGCCCGCAGGCAAGCGCCATCCGCCAGTCGAGCCCGAGTGCCAGGCCGCCTGCTGCAATCAGCAGCGCCGTTGCACCAACCTGCAACCCGCCAAGGCCCAGCAGGCGCTGGCGCATCTGCCACAACACCCGAGGCTCCAGTTCCAGCCCGACGATGAACAGCATCATCACGACGCCGAATTCGGCGAAATGCTGCAATTGCTGGGTTTCATTACCCACCAGACCGATCACCGGCCCGATGAGAATGCCGGCAATCAGATATCCCAGCACCGAGCCGAGCCCGAGCCGCTTGGCGATCGGCACGGCAATGACCGCGGCAACCAGATAGATGAAGGCCTGAAACAGAAACCCGCCCATCTAACCGGCCTTTGCTTTGGTTTTGGCGGGCTTCATCGGCACGCCGTTGAGCAGATCGCGGCGGCTTGCGGCAGGAAGCGATATCCGGTCTTCAGACAGCGCCGTCAGCAGTTCCACGAACTCGTCGGCATGGGCCTCAACGCGGCCTTCGTCATGGGCGCGGCGCGCAGCATAAAGCGCAAAGGGCGGCAGCCAGGTCATGCCGCACAGATTGGCCGTCTGCTCCAGCGGCACAAACAGTTCCCGCAGAGTGAAGTGATTGTAACCGCGCTTGTGATAGGCTTCCTGCGGCCCGCCGGCCGTCAGCGCGCAGAAGAAGGTCTTGCCTGCCAGTTTCGTGCCACCCGTGCCATAGGCAAAGCCGTATTCGAGCACCAAATCCTGCCACTCCTTCAGCATGGCCGGTGTCGAATACCAGTAGACGGGATGCAGAAAAACGATGATGTCGTGTTTTTCGAGCCGCTTCTGCTCGCGGTCCACATCGATGAAATAGTCGGGATATTCAGCGTAGAGATCGACCAGGGTAACGAATTTCAGACGGCTGGCGGCCTTCGCCAGCGCCACATTCACTTCCGAGCGGCGCTGGGCGGGATGGGCAAAAAGAACGAGGATTTTCTTGGTCAATGCACTTCCGCGATTTCTGATATGGCCATGCCTGCCTGAAAACCCCGGCTTCAGGCCGCTACCGGCACCTACCAGATTTCACCGCAAAGCGCGACGGTTTCCTCAACGCCAGCATGCCTGGGCCGTCGCCGGTTATGCCCCGATGATCAGAACGGAATTTCGTCGTCGAAGTCGCTCGAGCCGCCACCACCGAAGCTCGGGCCGGACTGGCCGAAGTCGGAGCCCCCGCCCTGGCTGCTGCCCTGTCCGCCCTGAACACGGCCACCATAATCGCCGCCGCCATCGCCGCGCCCGTCCAGCATGGTCAGGTTGGAGTTGAAGCCCTGCAGCACGACTTCCGTGGTGTATTTGTCCTGGCCTGACTGATCCTGCCATTTGCGGGTCTGCAACTGGCCTTCCAGATAGACCTTGGAGCCCTTCTTCAGATACTGTTCGGCAATCCGGCACAGGCCTTCGTTGAAGATCACGACGCGGTGCCATTCGGTCTTTTCGCGCCGCTCGCCGGTGTTCTTGTCTTTCCAGCTGTCCGATGTCGCCACCGACAGATTGGCGATGGGGCGGCCGTCCTGGGTGCGGCGGATTTCCGGATCCGCTCCCAGATTGCCGACCAGAATGACCTTGTTGACGCTACCTGCCATGAGTTAACTCCCTGAATGCCTTTCCGGCTTTGCGTGCCCGGCGGTTGTTTGCTCTGAAAAGCGGCTCCTCCCGGAACCTTTTGAAACGCCGCAAACCGGCCCGGCAATGTTTTTTCGTTTGTTGTGGTGGAAACTTGCCCGCCAGTCGAGGAAAGAGGCTGCCAATCCCCAGATTATCCGCGCATTACACTGCCTGCGGCGCGCCTCTCCTACAAAAACAGCTTCGCAATCGCCACGATGGCAAGGGTAGCACCAGAGCCGACCACCAGCGGATAGAACCGGTTCTCGCTGTTGATCTTCGCAGTTTCTGCAATCAGCTTCGCGATCTCGGCATCAACCTTGCGATTCTGGCTTTCGCGTTCTTCCCGTGTCATGCGCCCTCATTTCCGTGGGTCAAAAGGAAACATAAGCTCGTACAGCATTTTTTGCAAGTATATGTTCTTTTTTTGTTCTATATCTGACGCAACTGATTCCGGCATCACCGAGGCAAATGTCAGGAGTCTTCAAAACAGCCGGGAAAAACCGTCGCAACCCACTTCTAAATCTCAAGTCAGAGACTAAGTTAGGACTTTGGGCGCAACCAGCCAGCAAATGACCGGATCATGGCCGAGCACAAATTCATCTCCGTTCGCGGCGCGCGCGAACACAATCTGAAGAATGTCGATGTCGATCTTCCGCGTGACAGCCTGATCGTCATCACCGGCCTGTCGGGTTCCGGCAAGTCGTCGCTCG
>JAGRLQ010000054.1:6937-17186 GCA_020441735.1 Nitratireductor sp. | reverse complement strand
AGCCGATGCGAACTTCCTGGATTTCGGCCACGCCGTTGGAAGCGCACAGATCGATGTCCGACTGCTTGATGCGGGACGAGGAGTTGGCAATGTCGATGGTGTTTTCGCCAACGCCTTCGCAGAGCTTCTTGCGGCCTGCGCCCGAACCACCGGATTCAACAACCGGAGTCGGGAAATCGAAGTTTTCGCCGAATGCCTCGGCAACAATCGAAGCGTAAGGAAGAACGGTTGAAGAACCGGCGATCTGAATCTGGTCACGGGCTTCGGCAACGCCTGCGGTAAGTGCAAAAGCGCCAGCAAGCAGTGCCGCAGTGGTTTTGGTTGGCAACATGATGTGCCTCCTGTGTCGTGTGTTTGATTGGCTAATTCCCGTCAGCGCATTTCTGCCTCATCGGCGCACCGACTGCTGACATGCGGGGTCTAGGGATTGGCGATGAAGGAGATATGTCACTTCGATGACAGTTTGGTGACAGTGGATAAGTTCCGCAGTTTCCGGAAAGATATCCGACAGGTTTTGGTCGGAAACAGCGCGCCGCTCAGGCAGGCGTTTCCGTTACCGGCAGAACAACCCGGAACTGGCTGCCGACGCCCGGCTCGCTATCGATGCGAAGGCGCCCGCGGTGGCGGCCGACAATGTGCTTGACGATTGCCAGCCCCAGCCCGGTGCCGCCCTTGTCGCGGGAGCGGTGGGTATCAACCCTGTAAAAGCGTTCGGTAAGCCGTGGAATGTGCTCGCGGGCGATGCCTTCTCCCTGATCGATCACGGCTACGGTGACCGCCTTGCCGCGAATGCCCGGCTCCCTCTCCGACAGCTCCACCTTGAGCTTGACGGTGGAATTTGCCCGGCCGTATTTGATGGCGTTTTCGACGAGATTCTGGAAAACCTGCGTCAGTTCATCCTCGCTGCCGGCAACCCGTACCGGTTCGTCCGGCACTTCAAGCTCCACCGTCTTGCGTTCCTTTTCAGCGAGCCCCGCCAGCATTTTGAGCAAGCGTTGCAAAACGGGGATGATATCGACCACGCCTTCCGGGCGGATGCGCTGATTGGCCTCCACCTTGGAAAGCGAGAGCAGATCGGAAATCAGCCGAACCATGCGCTGCGCTTCTCCGGCCATCAATGCCAGAAAGCGTTCGGTTGCTTCCAGATCGCCCTTGGCCGGGCCCTGAAGGGTTTCGATGAACCCGGTCAGCGAGGTCAGCGGCGAGCGCAGTTCATGGCTGACATTGGCCACGAAATCGCTGCGCATCTGTTCTGCTTCGTGGATATGGGAGATGTCGGACAGGCCGACCATGACCTGTTTGCCGCCATTGCCGCCCTCAAGGCTGACAATGGTTACGTCGTAGACAATGCGGTACTGGCTCTCGACGGTAATCTGCAGCGAGCGCGATTCGGCGCCGTAGAGAACCTCGTCGATGGCTTCCAGGCAGGCGGGATTGCGAATGGTCCGCACAAAACTCTGGCCTTCGAGTTCCTGACCGAATTGCAGCTTTGCGGCATTGTTGGCGAACAGAATCTGGCGTTGCGCGTCCAGAATGAAGATCGGGTCGCGAACATTCTCGACGATCTTTCTGTAGAGACTTTGCGGTTCAGCGGTCACGGTCTGCGCGGGCCAGAAAGATGAAAAACGATATGGTCGGGCAATTCGATTGCGTCCGCTCTTATATCAAATTCGGCAGCATGTCTTGATTAAACGAGACCTTGTGGCTGCGCGCATTTGCAGCACCGCGTCAGGCCGCTTTCTCCGGTGTTTCGGCAGCGCGCTGCTTGCGGCGGCGGGTGACCAGCACAAAAAACAGCGGCACGAACAGAACGCCGAGTATGGTTGCCGACAGTGTTCCACCGAGAACACTGGTGCCAATTGCGTTGCGGCCGCCGGAACCTGCTCCGGTACTCAGAACCAACGGCAGGACGCCCAGCGAAAAAGCCATCGAGGTCATGATGATCGGGCGGAAGCGCTGGCGTGCCGCCTCCTTCACCGCATCGAACAATGGTTCACCGGCGTCATGGCGTTCCCGGGCGAATTCGACAATCAGAATGGCGTTCTTGCCAGTCAGGCCGATCACGGTGAGCAGGCCAACCTGGAAGAAGACACCGTTCTGATAGCCGCCGAGCCAGGTCCACAACAGCGCGCCAAGCACGCCGATCGGCATGGCCAGCATGACCGCGAAGGGAATGGACCAGCTCTCATAGAGGGCCGCAAGGCAGAGAAACACGACAGCCAGGGACAAGGCATAAAGCAGCGGCGCCTGATTGCCGGACTGGCGCTCCTCAAGCGATAGTCCCGTCCAGGCTATATTGAATCCGGGCGGCAGTTGGCTGACCAGCCGCTCCATCTCAGCCATCGCCTCGCCGGTTGTCACGCCCGGTGCGGGGCCACCCTGAACCTGCATGGCCGGGACGCCGTTATAACGGTTGAGACCCTGCGGCCCGAATGTCCATTTGCCTTCCGCAAAGTTCGAGAAGGGAACAAGACCGCCGCTTGCGTTGCGCACCCGCCACTGCGAGATGTCCTGCGGCGTGGCGCGGGAATCAGCGTCCCCCTGGATGTAAACGCGTTTGATGCGGCCCCGGTCGACATAATCGTTGATGTAGGATCCGGCCCAGGCCACCGACAGCAACTGTCCCACATCGGTTGCCGAGACGCCCATGGCACCGGCAGCCCGCCAGTCGATATCGAGGCGGTACTGGGCGGCATCCTCCAGCCCGGAAGGACGAGCCGATGCAATGAGCGGGCTCTGGGCGGCCATGCCCAGCAGCATGTTGCGGGCATTGAGCAGTTCTTCATGCGACTGGCCGCCGCGCGCCTGCAGATAGAAGTCGAAGCCGCTGACATTGCCAAGTTCAATGACGGAAGGCGGGACGATGGGAAACACCAGTGCGTCCTTGATCTGGCTGAGCGCTCCAAACCCGCGGCCGGCAACTGCCTGAACGCTTTGCGCCGGCGAAGGCCGCTCCTCCCAGTCCTTCAAGCGCACAAAGGCAATGCCCATGTTCTGGCCCTGACCGGCAAAGCTGAAACCGACGACACCGAACATCGAATCGACATTGCCCGCCTCTCCCACCTGAAAATGGTTTTCGACTTTCTCGACGACCTTTTGCGTGCGTTCTGCCGTCGCTCCCGTAGGCGCCTGGATCAGGGTGAACAGAATGCCCTGATCCTCGTCGGGCAGAAATCCGGTCGGCGTCTGCAGAAAGGTCCAGCCCATGGCGCCAACCAGTGCCAGATAGATCAGGCCGATGCGAAGTGGCCTGCGAATAATGCCGTGCACGGCCGAACCATAGCCCCGGCTTGTGGCGTTGAACGCGCGGTTGAACCAGCCGAACGGACCTCGTGTGGCATGGTGGGCATCCCGACGGCGCAGCAGGGTCGCGCATAGCGCTGGCGTCAGTGTGAGGGCAACCAGCACCGACAGCGCCATGGCGGAAACGATGGTGATCGAAAACTGCTGGTAGATCACGCCGGTCGATCCGCCGAAGAAGGCCATGGGGACGAAGACTGCAGAGAGGACGAGGGCGATACCTATCAGCGCGCCGGTAATCTGATCCATCGACTTGCGCGTGGCTTCAAGTGCATCAAGACCCTCCTCCTCCATGATACGCTCGACGTTCTCCACCACGACGATGGCATCATCGACCAGCAGGCCGATGGCGAGCACCATGGCCAGCATGGTGAGCGTGTTGATGGAAAAGCCGGCAGCAGCCAGAATGGCGAAGGTGCCAAGCAGCACGACCGGTACCGCCAGAGTCGGGATGAGCGTTGCCCGCAGGTTCTGCAGGAAGAGCAGCATTACCAGAAAGACGAGGCCGATTGCCTCCAGCAGCGTCTTGATCACCTCGTTGATGGATTTTTCCACGAAAGGCGCCGTGTCGTAGGGAATGACATAGCTCACATTGGGCGGGAAGAATGCCGAATATTCCTCGATCTTTTCCTTGATGAGCGCGGCGGTATCGAGCGCGTTGGCACCGGCAGCAAGGCGGATTGCCATGCCGGCGGACGGTTTGCCGTTAAAGCGGGCAATAGTGCTGTAGTTCTCCGCACCGACCTCAACGCGGGCAACGTCCTTGAGCAGCACCAGCCCGCCATCGGTTTCAGCCCGCAAAACGATCTGCTCAAAATCCTGCGGTGTGGTGAGAAGCGACTGCGCGGTGATCGTGGCGTTGAGCTGCTGTCCCTTGATGGTCGGCAGCGTGCCGAAAGCGCCAGCCGAAATCTGCGCGTTTTCTTCTGACACCGCCCGCACGACATCGGCCGGTGTCAGTTCGAATGCGGCCAGCTTGGAGGGATCCAGCCAGATCCGCATGGCATATTTCGCGCCGAAAACCTGGACCTCGCCAACTCCCTCGAGGCGGCTGAATTCATCCACCAGGTTGGTGTTCATGTAGTCGGCGAGATCGACCTGTTCGAGGGAGCCGTCATCGGAGATGAGTGCCACGACCATCAGGAAGCTGGCGGCGGATTTTCGAACCGTCACCCCCTGGCGCTGAACGACTTCCGGCAGAAGCGCCGTTGCCTGTGCCAGCTTGTTCTGCACCTGGACCTGGGCAATGTCGGGATCGGTTCCCGTTTCGAAGGTCAGGGTGAGTGTGGACATGCCGGCAGAGGTGGAGCTCGATGAAAAATAGCGAAGCCCGTCAAGCCCGGTCATCTGCTGTTCGATGATCTGGGTCACCGTATTGGCAACCGTTTGCGCCGAAGCGCCCGGATAGGTTGCCCGCACGCTTACTGTCGGCGGCGCGATCTGGGGATACTGGGCGATCGGCAGCGTGGTAATGGACAGGATGCCGGTGCCCATGATGAAGATGGCAATCACCCAGGCAAAGATCGGACGGTTGATAAAGAAGCGCGCCATGAAGGCCTCCGCTGAAAACTGGTCCGGGGACTCAGTTCTGGGTTTCTTCCATCTGGGTTTCTTCGGCAGCGTTTTCCTCAGGCTGAACGGAAGCACCGACACCAATTTTCTGGAAGCCTTCAACGATCAGCCGGTCGCCTTCTTCAAGGCCGCCGCTGACGATCCAGTCGGCACCCCTGTCACCGAGAACCGTCAGTTCGCGCTGTTCCACCTTGTTCTCTGCGTTGACGATCATGGCAACCGGATTGCCCCGCCTGTCGCGGGAAACAGCCCCCTGTGGGGCAAGGATGATGTCCTCGACCACGCCCTGGGGCAGTTCGACTTGCACATACATGCCGGGCAGAAGCAGTTCGTCAGGGTTGGGGAACTGAAGGCGCAGCAGCACGACGCCGGTCTGTTCATCCACATGCGGTTCGGCTGCCGTCAGTTCACCGGTGTGTTCATAGGCCTGCCGGTCGGCAAGCGTCAGCCTGACCGTCGTATTTCCTTCCTGCCGGGCGCCGTTGCGCCGCCAGCGGATCAATTCGGCAGCCGATTGGGTAACGTCTACATAGACCGGGTCGAGCTGGCGGATTACCGACAAGGGCTCTGCCTGACCGGCGGTGACCAGCGCGCCCTGGGTGGTCAACGTACGGCCGATGGAACCGGTCAACTGCGCCTTGATGGCCGTGCGGTCGAGATTGATCTCGGCGGCGAGAAGCTGGGCCTTTGCGACCTGCAGTGCGGCAGCAGCCGTCTCGCGCTTTGAAACGGCATCGTCGACCGATTGCGCACTGACCACATTGCGGGAACTCAGCGCACTGATCCGCTCGGCATCCCGCGTGGCTGCATCGAGGGCGACCTGCGCCTGGGAGACGGCGGCTTCGGCTGCCGCAACCTGTGCTTCATAAGTCGCCGGGTCGATGCGGTAGAGCACATCGCCTTCCTTGACGCGGGAGCCCTCCTCGAACAGCCTTTCGATGATGATGCCGGCAACCTGCGGGCGCACCTCGGCAACGCCGGATGCCACAACACGGCCTGGCAATCTGGCCGTTACCGTCACCGCCTGCTTGTGCAGCGTGACAACGGTTACAGGTGCCGGCGGACGTTCCTGCTGGGCAAATACGGTGACGGGCCGCGCGAATAATACGGCAAGACCTGCAACAAGACAGAACAGGAGCGCTGCACGCGCAAGCCGTGAGTACATGCCATTATCTCCCGAAAACGGAATCCGCCCCTTGGCAAGCAAAGCCGGTGGCGGTAAATAAGGAAACCGATGGGTTTCCTTATGTGAGCTTGGTGCTGATTGCAAGCACCTTGCTGCATGTTCAAGGGGGGAGGCAAGTTATTTCGCGGCTATCAGACCCAGAGGTCTGCCGGGGGCCTGGCAGGCCGCAGCAACTCGACGCTGCCGAACGCGAAACGCTCATTCTCGACGCTGCCGAACGCGTCATCATTCGCAACGGGCTTGAAGCTGCCTCCATGTCGGCGATCGCGGTTGAAGCCGGCATGTCCAAGCGCACGCTGTACGGCGTGTTCGACAGCCGGGCAGAGTTGTTTGCAGCGATCGTGCGCCGCATCCGCAGCTCCGTCACGCATACGCTGGATGCATCGGAGCACCGACTGCCCCTGGAGCAAAGGCTGCGTCTTCTGCTGCTGCCCTCAATCGACAAACAGCCCAATTCCGCTCCCGCCGCCATTCTGCGAGCCCTGGTAGCGGAAGCTGAAAGACAGCCGGAACTGGCCGAAGAGTTTCTCGAAGAAGGCCCGCGGGCGCTTCGAAAGCTGATCCGCAAGGAACTCGAATTGGCGGTTGCCAATGGCGAAATCCGGATTTCGGACACCATCATGGCTGCCGACCTGCTGGCCGGCATGGTGTTTGGCGACCCATTGACGCATCTGGTCGATCCGAATGCAGGCCTAATCCCCCCAAAGGAACGGGAAAGACGGCTTAACAAAGCCATTGATGTCTTCCTGCACGGCATTGGCGGCTGATGTAAGCAACCTTGCGGATTGGCATACCGGGGTGAACATGGCAAAAACGCCACGGGAAGCGGCAGGCATTTCCTGCAACTGTTTTGACGCAGCGCTGCGTCAAACCTGAAAATTCGTCGTCTATCACCACCGCCGGAGGGGACATGGCAGGTGCCAGTCAGAATATACGCGAAACGCTTCGGGCACTGATCGTCAAGGAATCCTTCGTTGACGAGAGTCAGATTGTCGAAGACGCGACGCTGGAATCCCTCAGCATCGATTCCCTCGACATGTCGATGATCCTGATGGCGATCGAGGAGAAATTCGGCATCTATCTGTCCGTCGATACCGAGCTTGAGAGCATTGTCACCTTCGGCGAACTGGTCTCGCTGCTTGAGAAAAAGGTATCCCAGGGCATCGCAGATCAACCGGCAAAGTGAGGTTGCCGCAGAACATGGCCGCACGTGTTGCCATAACAGGAATGGGGGCGATAACCGCAGCAGGTGTTGGCACCAGTGCCCTGTGGCGGGCGGTCAGCGAAGGCCGCCCATGCATCTCCAAACTGGATCAGGAGCGGTTTCCCAAGGCACGCGTAAAACAGGCAGCACTTGTGCAAGAGGATATACCGCAACTGGTTGGCGATACGGTCAAAAAGCTCGACCGCTTCGCACAACTGGCCCTGCTGGCTGCCCGGGAGGCGGTGGAGCAGGCTGGCAACATGCCCCAACTGGCTGGGATGAGAACCGCCGTTATCGTCGGATCGGGTTTGGGCGGGGCGGAAACGATCAACCGGCTCACCGATGCCCACAGCGCGGGTGAGGTTCGTGTCGATCCGCTGACCGTGCCGAAGGTGATGGCGAGTGCCGCGGCCTCCTGTATTGCAACCGAATATGGCATTCACGGGCCGGTCTTCTGCATCAGCAGTGCGTGCGCCTCCGGTGCCCAAGCCACCGGTATTGCCATGCAGATGATCCGCTCCGGCGTGGTGGACCGGGCAATCGTTGGCGGCGCAGAAGCGCTGATAACACCGGCCGTGCTGCGGGGATGGGAGGTGATGCGCGTGCTGACCCCCGATCTCAACCGCCCGTTTTCAGCCGACCGAAACGGCATGATGCTGGGTGAAGGCGCTGGCATCCTCGTACTGGAGAGCGCAGAACTGGCGGCAGCACGCGGCAAGCCGCCACTCGCCTGGCTATCGGGCTATGGTACTGCCTGCGATGCGGGCGATTTGCTGAAACCGGATGCAGAATGGGCTGCCCGGGCGATGAAAGATGCGCTTTTAGATGCCGGTCTTCAGCCCGGCGACATCGGTTATGTCAACGCCCATGGCACCGGGACCGTGCTCAACGATGTTGCCGAGGCGGCAGCACTGGATGCCACATTCGGCGAACATATGGAAACGCTGCCGGTTTCCTCCACCAAGCCGGTTCACGGCCATACCATTGCCGCAGCCGGTGCCATCGAATTGATCATAACGATTTCCGCGCTGCACAATCAGTTCGTACCGCCGACGGTCAACTGGACGGCAGAAGACCCGAGATGCCGGATGGATGTCGTTGCCAATACCGGACGGAAGCACGAATTTCGCGCTGCGCTATCCAACTCCTTCGCCTTTGGCGGGATCAACACCGGCCTTGTTGTGGAAACAGCAGAGGAACAGGAGCGCCAACGGAATGTCTGAGCGAGATGGCAAGACCCTGTTTCTGTTTCCCGGGCTGGACGCGGTGCTCGATGCGGGGAAAATCCGGCGCTGGCTGGATGTCCCCTTCATCCGGCAAACCCTTGAATCGGCTTCACAAAGCCTGTCCGAGGCAACGGGCAAAAACCAGTCCCTCGTCGATCTGTTCGCCAACATGAGGCGGCCACAGGATGTTGATGAGGACCTCATTCACATCGGCCTGATCGCCATTCAGTACGCCATCGCGCTTGAATCGGAAAAGCGTGTTGTTCCCGACATTCTGACCGGATGCAGCCATGGCGATCTCGGGCGCATGGCCTTTGCCGGCTGCCTGCCGCTGTGGGACACCATCCACATGGCATGGGCATCGGCGCAGTTGCGGACCCAATGCGTGCCCGGCGTCAACGCCAGCGCGCGCTCCGTCAGTGGCCGCCTGACCGAGGAACAACTGGACTGGCTGCGCAAACAGGATGTCGTCGTCAGCCAGTGGACGCATCACCACGCGACGGTCGCCGGTTCGCTCGAGACCATTCGCGACCTGCGCGAGCGCGCCTTCAAACGCGGGCTGAAAATGCATGTCCTGCTGCGGGTGCCGGTGCATTCCCCGTTGATGCGGCCGGTGGTCGATGAAGCCTTGCGGATTTCGCAGCAGTTCGTTCTCCAGCCTCCGCGCTATCCGATTTTTTCAAGTGTCTATGTGCGCCGGATCAAGAATGCGGACGAACTCAGGCAGGAAGCCGTCGATGCTTCCCTTTCGGAGATCCGCTGGATGGAAACGCTTTCCAGACTGATCGAAGAGGAAGACGTTCGCCGCATCATCTGCATCGGCCCCAGTTCAACGCTCGCCAACTGGATCATGAACGATGACAACATCAAGGGAATCGAGGTTGTCGATGCCTGGGATTTATGCGGTGAGCAGGCCGGCACCCGGCTCCCTTATCCAAAGACAACCTCGGCAGCCTGATCTGGAGAAGCGAATGCCGTTTAATCATTTCCGCTTTCTGATCTTCCCGCTTCTGCAAGCCTGGACCATCCTCTGCCTGGCGATCGGCGGACCGATGATTTTCGCAGGCTATCAGACCATTCTCATCGGATTGCTGATCAGCGATCAGTTCCTCGGGCAATACGAACCGGCACCTGAATCAGAAAGCCGCCTGCTTCGCATGATGCCAGTGATTTCGCTGGCCCTGCACATTGTTGTGTTTGTCCAGACCCTGAGCCTCATCGCCGCTACCGGGCTGGCGAGCACCTATGGCATTGCATTGATTGTCTATCTTACCCTGCAGCTTTGTGCCCTGAGTGCGCACAATACTGTGGCAAACAGTCATGAACTGATGCATCAGCCAAGCCGTATGAGCTTCTTTCTTGCGCAGTTTCTTGCCGCGTTCTCCTTCCGGCCTTCAAGTGTGATCGACCACGTGTACGGACATCACCGGCGTATCGGTTTACAGGAAGACAACGCAACCGCCCGGCCGGGTGAGAACTGCTGGCGTTTCCTGCTTCGCACAATGGTCGGCACCGAGGTGTTCAGCTACCGTTTCGAGAAAGAGCGGCTTGCACGGCGCGGGCATCCGGTTTGGCACTGGCAAAACCGGCACCTTCAAGGCCTGGCCTGCATTCCGGTGCTCTGCGCTGCCGCCCTGCTGGCCGGAGGGGCGACCGGATTCGTTGCCTTTGTGGCATCAGCGCTGCTGGGATCGACAATCGTCGAAGCCGGAAACTATATCGCTCACTACGGTCTGGTCCGTGTGCCGGGCACACGGTTCG
>JAGRLQ010000054.1:0-6887 GCA_020441735.1 Nitratireductor sp. | reverse complement strand
TGAACCTGCCGCGTCATTCGGATCATCACATGAACCCCGAAACCGACTACTGGGAGTTGAAGAAACCCTCTACCGGGCCGCAGCACCGTTTCGGTTTCATGGTCATGACCTTTTTCGCGTTCTTCCCAAGGCTCTTTTTCGCGGTCACCGAACGCGAGTTGCAGCACTGGCTGAAGCACTATGCCACGCCGCAGGAGCGGGCGCTGTTTGCGTCCTATGGCTGATGGGCGGGAAAAAAGATAGAGGATGGTGGTACGGTTGGGTGGATTCGAACCACCGACCTCTAGAGCCACAATCTAGCGCTCTAACCAACTGAGCTACAACCGCACACGCCGTGCCGGCAAGGCCCGCACAACCGGTGCTGAAATACGGTCCCGGCGCGGCATTTGCAAGCCTCTTTTGCCACCTGATCCGCTTTTCAGGACGGGAATATCCGTCTAACTGACGATCCCCGGCGCGGTAGACGCGATGGGTAGCCCCGCCAGACAATTGCCCGCTGCCGCATTAACCGTCTTGAGCATTTCCCGGCGCTGACGGCCCGCCACTGCTGGACCGTCTACGGCAAAGCCGATATTAATTTTTTCTTAACTATCAGGGTGAGGACCCAGTGCGGGGAGCGGGTCGGTAACAGGCAGAGCCAGAGCCAATGGGTTATTCCGACTATTCATATCTCGACCTTACCGTCATGGCGTTTTTACGGAAGCGGGTGATCTCGCAGGATGCCGCCGTGCTGTTTTCGCCCGAGATGGACCGCGTTCTGTGGGCCAATGCCTTTGGCGCGAAGCTGTTTTCAGGCAGCGGGCTCGCAGAACTGCTCGATGTGCATCTGTCGCCGACCCATCCGCTGGTCCGCCAGATTGCCGGAGCCATACAGCAGGCGGAAGACGATGAACCGGTCATTCGGCGCTTGCGCGTCAATCATGGCCTGAACTCCGAACTGATCCTCAGCGAAATGAGCAGGAGCGTTCTGCCCAATGGCGAGGAAGCGGTCCTGCTCGTTTGCCCCCATGACAGCAATGACAAGCGCCTGCGCGAGCATCAGCTTGCAGCAGAAGCGGTGCTTGCGCTGGAAGACTTTGCCGCGGCTTCCGCCGTTCTCGACGAATTCGGCCTGGTGCTGGCAGCGTCGGAAACCTTCGAGGATTACGAAATCGATACCGCCATTCTGGAAGAACTGGTGCAGGAGCTGGATGGCGAAGCCGACCGGCTGGTCAAACGGCCGGTCCCTGCAAGCGGCGGCAGAATGCTGCCGGCAGGTATCGGCAAGATCCGCGATCATCCGGCACGTTTTCTTATCGTGCTTGCCGATGGAACCGATGAGGAAGCTGACCGGCTGACTGATGGCGCGCGCATTGGGACAAGCATCCCTGCAGAGGCGGCCGGCGTGGAAGCAGACCCCATTCTGGAAGGTGGCCTGCCGCCGTGGCTGGAGCCGGTTTCCGAAACACAGGCTACAAAGGAAGGCGGCGTAGAAGGGCCATTAGCCGGGGACAGCACCGGGCAACTGGACAGTCCGGTTCCAGATGACGAATCCGATGTGGCGGAAACAGCGGACAGCGAGCCGGAAGCGGAAGAATCCGCCGATGGCATGCCTGCAACCTCCACGACAAGCCGGTCCCTGCTCGACCGCTGGTATTTCGGCACCAACCGCGGCGATGTTGCCACCAGGGATGAACACGCTCCGGAAGACGATGGGGACGAACTGCCGGCAGAGCCGGCGGACCTGTCCCGCGAAACAGCAGCCAATGAAATGGACTCTGACGCCGCCACCGATGAAGCAGATTCTGCTGCGGAAAAACGGGAGGAAACCGGCTCTGCCGCGATGGCAAGAACGGATTCTGCTTCGTCGCGCTTTGCCTTCGTCATCGACCGTGACCAGATTATCCGCTCGGTAAGCGACGGGCTGGCGGCTGCCGTGGGTGAACGGTCGGCCGACATCATCGGCAAGCACTGGAAGGACGTCGCCGCCGAACGCGGCTTTGACGAAGACAACGCAATCCTGAACCTGCTTTCGAAGTCGGACACCTGGTCCGGACGCAGTGTGCTGTGGCCAATCGAGGGAACGGACATGTGTGTTCCGGTCGATCTGGCGGCGCTGCCCGCCTATGACCGCGAGCGCAATTTCGATGGCTATCGCGGGTTTGGCGTCATCCGGCTTGCCGATACGATGGTTGACCCCCAGGCACGCGGCATGCGGCTGGGTGAACTTGCCGACGAGGACGACAGCGGCACCGAGGAAGATGAACCGGATTTCCGTACCGGCTGGTCCACCGATATCGCTTCGGAAGATGAAGCCGCCGAGGAAATGCCGGAACCTGAAATCGATGAAGCTTCCGGAGAGAGCCTTGCGGCAGACAATGTCTACCGCTTGTCCGATCGTCAGCCCATCGGCACGGATGAC
Organism: Nitratireductor sp.; assembly: GCA_020441735.1. Classification (GTDB taxonomy): domain Bacteria; phylum Pseudomonadota; class Alphaproteobacteria; order Rhizobiales; family Rhizobiaceae; genus Salaquimonas. The sequence goes on along the minus strand of JAGRLQ010000054.1, from coordinate 4,486 downwards.
GCGCGCGAAGACGAAGATGCCGCGCGTGATGAAGGAAGCCTTTCCGGCAGGGAGAAAAGGAACTTTTCGGAGATCCGGCGTTCCCTCGCTCCAGCAGATCATGCACCCGGCAAAACAGACATGCCAGAAGATAGCGATAGCGCAGATGACGATCTGCCTGCCCTGCGCCCGGTTGGTGATTTGAATGAGCCGGATGACGATGCACAGGCGGGCGAATTTACTGCAAGGGCCGATACCGACGAAGCTGCCATCATCTTTCAGGGCGGAAGGACGCTTCATGCCAGCGGGGCACTGCTTGAACTGACCGGCTACAGCGATGTCGAGGCATTGCAGGCAGCAGGCGGACTGGAAGCGCTGCTTGTCGGCGGGGAAGAAGCGGAAGATCAGGACAGCCGCGCGAGGGAAGATGGCAAACGGGAAACCGGCATGCAGATCCGGCGCCGCGATGGCGAAACGGTCCATGTGCGTTGCCGGTTGCAGCGACTGAAATGGGCCGATGGCAATGCACTGGCCATGTCCTTCAGCGAAGCGCAGCCCTCAAAGGCGGAAGAGAAAATCGCGCTCGACATGGTGCGGGTCAGCGAGCTGGAAAACATTCTCGATACCGCAGCTGACGGCATTGTCACGCTGGACGCCAATGGTCTGGTGCAATCGCTCAATCCTTCCGGTGAAGCGCTGTTCGGCGTCAGCCAGGCACAGGTCACCGGCGAGCCGTTTGTCGATCTGTTTTCGAGTGAGAGCCATCACCCGCTTCTGGCCTATATGGAATCGATTTCCCGCAATGGCGATGAAAGCGAAGTCCAGCGCATGATGCAGCAGGGGTTCGAGGCGACCGGGCGCGAAGCCAATGGTGGCTCGATCCCGCTTTTCGTCACGCTTGGCAAGGTGGGCCGGGAAGGCAATCTCTGCGCCGTGCTGCGCGATCTCACCGACTGGAAGAAAACCGAGCAGGAACTCGTCAAGGCACGCAAGCAGGCCGAGGATTCCAGCGAGCACAAGACGCGCTTCCTGTCTCAGGTCAGTCACGAAATCCGCGAACCGCTGACCGCCATCATCGGCTTTTCCGACATCATGCTGGAAGAGCGGTTCGGGCCGGTGGGCAATGAGCGCTACCGGGATTATCTCAGAGACATCAACCGTTCTGGCGGGCATGTCCTCGATCTGGTCAACGATCTTTTGAACATCTCGAAGATCGAAAGCGGCAAGCTGGAACTCGAATTCGAGGCAGTCGATCTCAACCGCCTTGTGTCGGAGACCGTTTCGCTGCTGCAGCCGCAGGCAAACCGCCGCCGGATCATCACCCGTACCTCGCTCTCGCAGGCGGTACCGAAAGTGGTGGCCGATGCGCGCAGCATCCGACAGGTCATTCTCAACCTCGTCGGCAATGCGATCAACCATTCACCGGAAAACACCCAGGTCATCGTTTCGACGGCACTGGAGGAAAACGGTGAGGTCGCACTTCGGGTCCGGGACAATGGCGACGGCATGTCGCCTGCTCAGGTCAAACAGGTTTTGCAGGCCGGCAAGCCGTTCGACCTCGAAACCGTAACGCGTGACGACCAGGCCCGGGAAGCGCATGGCAAAACCGCCTCGCGGGACGTCATGGAGCCGGGGAGCAGCGCTTTCACCCAACACGGGCTGGGCCTGCCACTGACCAAGGCGCTGGTCGAGGCAAACCGGGCCTATTTCGAACTGGAAAGCACCCAAGGCGAGGGAACGGTCGTGCATGTCCTGTTTCCCTCCCAGCGCGTTTTGGCCGACTGAGTGCTGCCTTGCGCCGATGGCGGCGAAACGCACAGGTGACCTGCAACCGGTTCTGGGTTAGGCACATGTCATGAGCGGTCAGAACACCCATACCCATCCGGCTTTCACCAAGAAGGACACCAATGCCGTCGTCCTGCCGCTTGGTGTCTACGCCATCGCCTTTCTGGCGATGCTGCCGCTTGCCGCCCTGATCTATCAGGCCAGTGGCGACAGCCAGGATGTCTGGCCGCACCTGATTTCCTATGTACTGCCCTCCTCTGCCGTAACAACACTGGTGCTGCTGACGGGTGTTGCCTGCGGGACGTTTGCCATTGGCGCGGTCACAGCCTGGCTGACATGCCGCTACCGCTTTCCCTTCAGCAACATTTTCCAGTGGGCGCTGGTTCTGCCGCTTGCGACGCCCACCTATGTCGCTGCCTATACCTGGGTCGAGTTTTCCGACTTTACGGGGCCGATGCAGCAGCTGGTTCGCGATCTCGGCGGTTACAAGAGCTCCACCGAGTACTGGTTTCCCGAGTTGCGATCGACCGGTGGGGCAATTTTCCTGCTCTCGATGGTTCTCTTCCCCTATGTCTATCTGCCGGCCCGGCTTTCCTTCCAGTCGCTGGGCACCTCGATGCTCGATGTCGCGCGGGTCCTGGGAGCAGGTCCAGCCAGGCTGTTCCTGCGGGTGGCGCTGCCAGCAGCCCGTCCGGCAATCGCGATTGGCGCTATTCTGGCACTGATGGAGACATTGAACGATATCGGCGCGGTGGAGCATCTCGGCGTACGGACGCTGACCTTTTCGGTTTTCGATACCTGGCTGAACCGTTCCAGCCTGGCGGGCGCTGCCCAGCTTTCCCTTACGCTGCTGTTGTTTGTCGCTGTGCTGATCATCTTCGAGCGGCGCCTACGCGCCAGGCAGCGCTTTTACGAGGGACGGCAGAGCCGGCACGCGCTTGAAAAAATACAACTGGCGGGGACAAAAGCCTGGATTGCCACGCTGACCTGCGCCCTGCCCATTATCTTCGGCTTTGCCGTTCCGCTCATTGAGATGGCGGGCAGCATCGTGCGGCGCCCGGAGCAAATCGCCAATCCGTCGCTGCTGCTTGCTTCCGCCAACAGCCTGACGGTGGCCGCCGCTACCGCCCTGCTATGCGTCGTGGCCGGCTTCGTGCTGGCCCAGGCGCGGCGCCATGCTGCGGGTTCCGCCATCCGTGCGGCGACGCTTGCTTCCGGCTTCGGCTATGCGGTTCCGGGCACCATTCTCGCAATCGGCGTGCTGACTGCAATGACGGGGATCGACAATCACGTATCGCGTCTTGCCTTCTGGCTGACCGGTTACAAGACCGGGCTCATCCTGTCCGGATCACTGGCAATCATCGTCTTTGCCTGTTCAGTGCGGTTTCTTGCCGTGGCGCTCGGCAACATCGAAGCCGGTTATGCCCGAATATCGCCCAATCTGTCGTCGGCGGCGCGGACACTGGGCCGCAGCAACGAACAGGTTGTCTTTCAGGTGGAACTGCCATTGCTGTTCAAAACACTCGGCGTTGCCGCCCTGCTGGTCATCGTTGAAACCATGAAGGAATTGTCGGCGACCATGCTGCTCAGGCCGTTCAATTTCGACACACTGGCGACCTTTGTCTACAGCCACGCATCGCGGGCGATGTTCGAACAGGCGGCCTTTGCAGCCCTGCTGATCGTGCTGATCGGCCTGGTACCGGTCTATCTGTTAACGCGTGTGTTCATAACGGGACAGGAAGAAGCGGAAGGGCAAAAAAAAATGCGGACCAATTTGGTCCGCAGTTAGAATTCAAAGGGCACTTCCGGATCTAGGAGAGAGCGATAACGCTACTAATCTGGGTGTTGATGCGAGAATGGACCCAAATTCTTACCAACTCCTTAACCGGACTTAACGGATTTTAACAAAGCTTGCTCCAAGCGCGTTTAGAGTTAATTTTCGCTTCACCAATCGTTAACCATAATCGTTAGGAATTGCCCTCAATCCCGCAATTGCGGGAGGTCCGCGTAGAGGTCCAGCGCCTCCGGATTGGCCAGCGCCTCCTTGTTCTTGACCGGCCTGCCATGCACCACGTCACGCACTGCGAGTTCGGTGATCTTGCCCGATTTCGTTCTCGGGATATCGCCAATGGCAATGATCTTGGCCGGCACGTGGCGCGGCGAAGCGCCGGTGCGGATCTTCTGCTTGATGGCCTTTTCAAGTTCCTCGGTCAGTTCAATGCCCGGCGCCATGCGCACGAACAGGATGACCCTGACATCGGACTGCCAGTCCTGACCGATACATAGCGCCTCTTCCACTTCCGGCATCTGCTCGACCTGGTTGTAGATTTCAGCCGTGCCGATGCGAACGCCCTGGGGATTGAGCGTGGCGTCGGATCGGCCATGGATGATCATGCCGCCATTTTCGGTCCACTCGGCAAAGTCGCCATGACACCAGATACCGTCGAAACGCTCGAAATAGGCGCCATGGTATTTCTTTTCGTCCGGGTCGTTCCAGAAACCGATGGGCATGGAAGGGAAGGCTTTGGTGCAGACCAGTTCGCCCTTCTCGCCAACCACCGGCTTGCCCTCTTCATTCCAGACTTCCGTCGCCATGCCCAGCATCGGACCCTGAATTTCGCCCACCCGCACCGGCCGGTCGGGAACGCCGCCAACGAAACAGGCAACGATATCCGTACCGCCGGAAATGGATGCCAAATGCATGTCGGGCTTGATGCCTTCA
>JAGRLQ010000371.1 GCA_020441735.1 Nitratireductor sp. | reverse complement strand
TGCCGGGCGGGCCCCAGAAGATCATCGAGCCGAGCGAGCCGGATCGGATCATGCGCGTCAGCACACCTTCCGGCCCGGTCAGGTGCTCCTGCCCGCTGACGTCAGCCAGCGTTGCCGGGCGCAACCGGTCGGCCAGCGGCCGCTTGCGGTCCTTGCGCGGTTCCTCGCCCGCCGGTGCAAACAGGTCAGCCATGACGCCTCAATAGCGCAGCACCTGGCGCAGCTGCCGCCCGTCACGCTCCACGGTAAAGCGCCACCAGCGGCTGCGCTCGTTGGCGATCTCGTTGAGCTGCTGGGCAGAAGCAATGCGGTTGCCGTTGAGTTCCAGCACGATGTCTCCTGCGCGGAAACCAAACTGCTCGGCTGGCGAACCGGGCGCAAGATCGGAAATGACGACGCCCTTGGTGTTTTCCGGTAGCCGTAGCCGCTGGGCGAGCCGCGGCGTCAGTTCCTCCACACGCGACCCGGCAAACGGACTGTTGCCCTCGATCGTCACCGGCTTGCCACCCTTGGGGTTGTCAGGGGCGCGTGCCAGCGTCACATCCACGGCCACTTCCTTGCCGTTTCGCAGCACGTCAAAGCGCACATCCGATCCGATGGACTGTGTGGCAAGGCGGTATCCCAGCGCATCAGGATGCTGGATCTCCCGCCCGTTCATCCGGAGCAGCACGTCGCCGGCCTTCAAGCCGCCCTTGGCTGCCGGCGCATCCGCGGTCACGTCGACCACCAGCACGCCGGACGGCCGCTCCATGCCAAGCGCTTCGGCAATCTGCGGGGTCACCCGGTCCAGCGTCGCGCCGAAGAATGGCCGCTCGAAATAATCCCCGCCATTGCGCGCCGCATTGACGACCGCCTTGACCATGATGGACGGGATGGCAAAGCCAATGCCGTTCGAACCGCCGGATCGCGAGAAGATGGCCGTGTTGATGCCGACCAGCCGGCCGTTCATGTCGATCAGCGCACCGCCGGAATTGCCCGGATTGATCGCCGCATCAGTCTGGATGAAGAAGTCGAAGTCGGTGATGCCGACACGCGAACGCGCAACGGCTGAGACAATGCCGCTCGTTACCGTCTGGCCGACACCGAACGGGTTGCCGATCGCCAGCACCAGGTCGCCGACGGCGACATTGTCGGAATCGGCAATCCTGATCGGTTCGAACTGTCCTTCTTCAGCAATCTTCAACACTGCAAGATCGGATTTTTCATCCTTCAGCATGATCTCGGCTTCGTATTCGGAGCCATCGCTGAGGACGATCTTCACCTCGTCGGCATCGGAAATGACGTGGTTGTTGGTCAGCACGAAGCCGTCCTCGGAGATGATGACGCCGGAACCCAGCGAGTTCTGCATCTTGCGGCGCTGCTGCGGTGCGCTGAAGGGGCTGTTCTTGCCAAAGAACCGCTCGAAAAACGGATCGCCCTCAAAGGGCGAGCGGCGGGCCTGCACCACCTTGGCGGTGAAGACATTGACCACCGAAGGTGCTGCCTCGCGCACCAGCGGCGCGAAGGTCAGGTCGATTTCAGTTTTGGAGCCGGGAACCCGCTCGACGCGGTCCTGGCCGTTTCCGCGTTTCTTGCCACCACCGAGCAGATCGTCGAGGGTTTTCTTGAAGACATCCTCAAGCGCGTTCTGGGCCTGTGCATTCTGTGTTTGCGCATTCTGGGCGCTGGCTGGCGTGCCGGTCTGATGGATGATGAAAAGAAGGCCGATCAGGGCCAGGGCGAAAACAGGCCAGCGTTTCATGGAAACATCCTTCTGCGGAAAAAGCGGGAATCCTCCCGGTGAAAATAGGCACGCAAATGTGGCAAGTAAACTGCGGGCCGAAGCCCTTTTGCGCAAAAAGAAAGCCGGGGCAAAGACCCCGGCTTTCCAAGCAATTCCTTGATGCAGCGATCAGGCTTCTGCGCCCTCGCCTGCCTCCATCTCGGCTTCCATGGCTTCAAGACGGGCACGGTCTGCTGCACCCTTGGCTTCCGGGTCGCGGTCGACCAGTTCGATCACCGCCATCGGGGCGTTGTCACCGTAGCGGAAACCGGCTTTCAGCACACGGCTGTAACCGCCATTGCGCTCGGCATAGCGCGGACCCAGCTCATCGAACAGTTTCTTGACCTGCTCGACATTGCGGATCCTGGCGATTGCCTGGCGGCGGGCATGCAGATCACCGCGTTTTCCGAGCGTGATCAGCTTGTCGATGATCGACCGCATTTCCTTGGCTTTAGGAAGCGTGGTGACAATCTGCTCGTGCTCGATCAGGGATGCGGCCATGTTGGCGAACATCGCCTTGCG
>JAGRLQ010000370.1 GCA_020441735.1 Nitratireductor sp. | reverse complement strand
CGGCCTCGATCTGGGTTTCCCCGGGGCCACCCATGAAGCCTGCCCCGCCGCGCTGGCGTTCAAGGTGCGTCCATTGCCGAACGAGTCGGCCCTTCTGGTAGTTGAGATGGGCCAGATCAACCTGCAGCCGCCCCTCCTTGGTGCGCGCCCGGTCGCCGAAGATTTCCAGAATGAGCCCGGTGCGGTCGAGCACCTTGCAGTGCCACGCCTTCTCCAGATTGCGCTGCTGGACGGGAGACAGCGAATGATCGACGATTGCCAGGCCGATTTCCTCAGCCTTGATGATGCCGGCGATCTCCTCCACCTTGCCCGAGCCCATCAGGGTTGCCGGTTTGACGGACTTGAGCGCAATGATACCGCTCTCCGCGATTTCAAGGCGAATTGCTTCTGCCAGTCCTCTTGCTTCTTCGAGCCGTGATTGGGCCGACCGGCTGGCCTCGGAAGGATTGGGACCGGTGCGGATATCGGGTACCAGGACGATGGCGCGTTCGGGTTTTTGCGCATCCGCCTGTGACCATTGAAAACGGACGCGGCCGTTTTCGGAAGGCTCGCTCAATGATCGTCCCCGCTGTCGCTGTCCGGCCCGAGATTGACCGGCGTCGCCGGCATGATGGTCGAGATTGCATGCTTGTAGACGAGTTGGCCGATGCCGTCCCGTTTGAGCAATACGCAGAAATTGTCGAACCAGCTTACCACGCCATTCAGCTTGACGCCGTTGACCAGAAAGATGGTCAGCGGAATCTTCTGCTTGCGCACCTGATTGAGAAACGCGTCCTGCAAGTTCTGAGGTTTGTCCGCCATGGGTCCTGATGGGTCCTGCATCTGTTTTGACGAACCCCGCCCCCACGTCGACCCTGCGGTGTTCGTTCTTGTTATCGATGGTGGGCGCACTGCCACTACCGTTTGCAGGTCGATAACCGCATATAAATTGTCTAACAGGCGGTATTCAAGCGAAACTTGAAACCAATCCTCAGGCTTGGTGTCGTCAAGTTAACGCGCCAGCCATCGGAAGGGATTGATCACCACCAAAAAGGCAACGACTTCCAGATGGCCAATCAACATGATGGCGGCCAATGCGAATTTCATGCCGATACCCATCTCGTGATAGGCAAGCCAGCCCTCCGCCCCGCGCGGCGCCCAGTCCGGCGAATAGGCCGGTCCCGCATTGGTGAAGGCCGCAACGCTTGCGGTAATGCTAGCCTGAAAATCCAGTCCCAGCAGGGCAAGCAGACCGCTGCCCATGGCAATTACAAAAATGCTGGAGATGCACATCACCCAGATCGCCCGCATGATTTGCAGGTTGTAGGCCTCGGTTCCGAAGTGCCTGGGCGTCACCGCGTGGGGATAAACCAGTTTGGCGAGATCCTGCCGGGCATGAAACAGCATCGCGCCGACCCGGTAGAACTTCAATCCGCCTGCCGATGAATAAGTGCTGCCGCCGATCAGCAGGATGGCGAAGACAAAGGCGGGCGACAACAGGGTGAAGATCCCCGCATTGCTTTGCAGGCCGGAAGTGGAAACCAGCGATGCCGCGTTGAAAACGGCCTCGCTGACGAGCGAAAAGCTCCCGGTTGCCTGGCGCATGCCGGGTGTTGTCAGAAAAATCATCAGCAGGAACGCGCTGATCGCCAGCATGACGGCGATTAGATAATAGGACTCCCGGTGGTGTCGCAGATTGTCAATCTGCCAGCGGCCGACCATGCGGTGCCAATAGACACTGGTCGCTGCAAGCGTGAAAAAGAACGCCATGACCAGCAGGGTTGCCGGAGTGCCGAGTTCGAACAACTGGCCGCCGGGTGGCAGATAGCCGCCGGAACTGAGCGCTGTTGCCGAAAGGACAAGACTGTTGAAAGGCGACACACCGGTCAGCAGCAGCAGCACGAAACACACGATCGTTGCGCCGACATAGTAGCGTGTCAGGCTGGACGCCATGCGGCTGATACCACTTGAAACCCGGCCTGCACCCTCCCCGATGCTGCGCCGTGTCTTCGGCAGGCCGCCGACACCTGTCGGGCCCAGCAACACCAGAAAGGTCAGGATGGTCAACAATCCGCCGATCCATTGCAGGCTGGCGCGCAATACGATTGCGGCCGCCGGTCGCGTATCCAGACTGCCGAGCCCGTCCGCTGCTGTCGTGGTCAGTGCGGAGATGGCCTCGAAAAGCGCGTCGGAATAGGAAATGCCGAAGGTTCCGGCAACCGGAAAGGCAAGCGCCACGGGAAAGAGCAGCCAGCCGAAAACGGCCAGCATCAATGCCGTGCTGCGTTTGAGTACGCTTCCCCTGTCCTGGGTGGCAACCAGCAGGTTGATCGACAGAAAGCTCCCCAGCGCCGCATAGATCAGCAGTGAGAAGCCGTTTTCCGTGTCATTGAAACCGAATGCCGTCAGCGCCGGAATCAGCAGCACTGCGCTGATGAACGTACCTACCAGACCGATATAGTTGAACAGCGCAAACACGCCAGGCCCTAGAAGTATTCAAGGCTGACGCGGAACATCTGTTCAACCTGCCGTACCCGTTCCGCAAGCGCGAGGATGATGATCGAATCACGGGGCCGGATCACCGTATTGCCGCCGGGCTGGACGAATTCGCCCTCATGCAGGATGGCGCCGATGCGAATGCCGTCCGGCAGATCGAGTTCGCGCAGCGGCTTGCCAACCAGTGGAGAGGTGTCCAGCGCCTGTGCCTCAATGACTTCCGCCGCGCCGTTGTGGATCGAATAGACGCCCTTGATGCGGCCGCGCCTGACATGCTGCAGCACGCGGGAAATCGTCACCGAGCGCGGATTGATGTAATCGTCGATACCAAGCGACCTGGTGAAACCGTGATAGCCGGCATTGTTGAGCAGAGCGAGATTCGAACCGCAGCCGAGCTTCTTGGCCAACACGCTTGCCAGAATGTTGACCTGGTCGTCATTTGTAATCGAGACCATCAGGTCGGCCTGGTTGATCCCGGCCTCCATCAGCAGGGATTCATCCAGCGCGCTGCCGTGGAGAATGACGGTGCGGTCGAGCCCTTCGGCCATGCGCACGGCGGTCTCCCGCGAGCGTTCGATGACCCGGACGCGTGCCGACGGCATCAGTTCCTCGATCTTGCGGCACAGATAAAGCCCGATATTGCCGCCGCCGGCGATGACGATTCGGCTGGCCTCTCCGCGTTCCTTGCCGAAAATCGACAGCGTTCTGCGTGCCTGGCTGCGGTCGGTAACGACATAGGCCAGATCGCCGAACAGGATCTGATCGCCCGATCTCGGTGCAATCATTTCGCCATTGCGCGAAATCCCGACAACCGTTGCATTGAGATCTGGGAACAATTCGCTCAACTGCGAAAGCGGGGTATCGATGACCGGGCATTCCTCGTCGC
>JAGRLQ010000369.1 GCA_020441735.1 Nitratireductor sp. | reverse complement strand
TTTGCCACTGCATGGACTGCCGCAAATATCATGGCGCGCTGTTTCACGCATCCGCCATTTTCCCGGAGGACGCCGTCGTCATCCTGGGCGAAACCCACGAATACGAAGAGCGCCATTTCTGTCCGCGCTGCGGCTCGCCGGTTTTTTCCCACAGCGGCGACGAAATCGAGGTCAATCTCGGAATTCTCGATGAGCCGGACCGGTTGATGCCGACCTATGAAATCTGGACCATCCGCCGCGAATCCTGGCTGCCGCCCTTTCCGCTCAAGCACCACTACGAGCGTGATCGGGAGGGGACGGGCCGCTCTGAAGAATAAGGCACTGTTCCGGGTGCGAACTCGTGACACGTTAGCCGTTGCACCGCCCCTAAAGAGCAAATAGGGATAGGCCATGGAATGCTTTCCGCGCCGCCTGTTTTCCGGCCTGCTCCGCGCCGCCCTCACCGCCCGCCGCATCAACAAGGCTTGGGCCGTGCAAAACACCACGGAAAAGCGCCAGGCCCCGCTGTTTTTGATTGTTTTGGCGGTATTCATCACCTTGTCGTCTCTGCCCGCCGCAGCGCAGTCCAAGATCGGCCTTTCCCTGCCGCTTTCGGGCCCGGTGGAAAAGCTCGGACGGCAGTTTCTCGCTGGTGCGAAACTGAAACTGGAGGAGCATAACCGGCAGGCGCAGCAGCCGGCAGAACTCGTCGTCGCCGATGACCGTTGCGATGGCGATGTGGCAAAGCTCTCCGCCGACGAATTGCGCCAGTCGGGCGCAGGCCTCATCACCGGCATCTTGTGCAATGCGGTCGCCTTCGAACTGGCGGAACGGCTGAAGGAAACCGCCATACCGCTGCTCATCGCCGGTGCGCGGGCGCCACGCCTGACCATCGACCGGGAACGCAGGGGCTGGCATGTGTGGCGGCTGGCGCCCGCCGATACCGAGGCAGCTTTGACCGCTGCCCGTGTGCTCGCCCGCCAGTGGGCGGCAACCCCCTACGCCATCATCGATGACGGCACCGCCTATGGCCGCGGCCTTGCCGACCAGTTCCGCATCGCCATGGAGGAAGCCGGCCTTCCGCCGCAGTTCCAGGATAATTTCCGTCCCACCCAGTCAACCCAGGCCCGGCTGGTCCGCCGACTGCGGCGCGCCGGAACGGCAAAGGCCTTCATTGGCGCCAGCGCCGAGGATGTCGCGATGATCGCCCGCAATGCAGCGGAACTTGAAATCCCGCTTGAAATCGCTGCCGGAGATGCCCTCTCGGTCCTGCCCTTCCTGCCACAGGATCAGTGGCCACCGGACGGTCTGCAGGCCGTGCTCGCCCGCCACGAGGTCGCTGCCACCGTTCCGGCGGAACTCGCCGCAAAGCTGGAACAGGCGGAAATCGATCCCGAACCCTATGCCCTTGCCGGGTATCAGGCGATGGAAGTGGCTTTGCATGCCTTTCGCTCTGAACCCGGTGAAACGGCACAACGACTGGCGAGCGAAACCTACAATACCGCACTTGGCCCCGTGAAATTCGATGAAACCGGCGCCAACACGATTCCCGTTCACACATTCTATGAATGGCAGAACGGCGCGTTTGAGGAGGTCGCACCATGAGCGGTGGAAAGCAAAACCTGATCACCGATGTGGAGGGACTCTCCGTTGGCAATGCCAGCGACAAAAAGGCAAAGACCGGCGTCACTGTCCTGGTGTGCGACCAGCCCGCCACCGCATCCTGTCATGTCATGGGCGGCGCGCCGGGAAGCCGGGACACGGATCTGCTGTCGCCTGAAAACACCGTTGGCGAAATCGATGCGGTCTTCCTGTCCGGCGGTTCTGCTTTCGGCATTGATGCCGGCGCCGGCGCCATGGCGGCGCTCAAGGAAATGGGCCGCGGCTTTCAGATCGCCGATCAGCGCATTCCCATCGTACCCGGCGCCATCCTCTTCGACATGATCAATGGCGGTGACAAGGATTGGGGCCAGTACCCGCCCCACCGCGAACTGGGCTATCAGGCAGTCGGGGCAGCCGGAAAAACCTTCGATCTCGGCAGCTACGGCGCAGGCACCGGTGCGCTGGTGGCAGGCCTCAAGGGTGGGCTCGGCTCCGCCTCGGACCGCTTACCTGACAACAGTGTAGGCAGTGGCACCATCGGCGCGCTTGTTGCCGTCAACGCACTCGGCAATCCCTGCATTGCTAATACGAAGCACTTCTGGGCAGCGCCCTTTGAACAGGGCAGTGAATTCGGCGGTCTCGGCCTGCCTCATCCCCTGCCGCCCGAAACCAAAGACCTGAAAATCAAGTTCCGCGAGAGGCCTGCAGCAGGCACCAACACGACGATTGCCGTTATCGCCACCGATTTGACGCTCACCAAGGCCGAATGCAAACGGCTGGCAGTAGCAGCCCATGACGGCTTTGCTCGTGCACTGTGGCCTGCTCACACACCGCTTGACGGTGACATGATCTTCGCCATCTCGACCGGCAAGAAACCTGCACCCGCCATGGATCAGTGGATCGATCTTTGTGCGCTTGCATCATCCACCATGGCACGTGCCATTGCCCGCGGCATTTACGAGGCCAGCCCTCATGAAACCGACATTTTTCCTTGTTGGAAAAGCGGTTGAGGAATATTCCGGAATCAACAAGTGAGGATACCATGATACGCAAGACGACGATCTCCCACTTGGCAGCGCGGATTTTTGTGCTGCTCGCGCTGGTGTCCATCCCGCAAACCGGTTTTGCCGGCGACTTTGCCGAGCGCGTCATCCTCGGATTTTCGGATGATGGCAGCCGCTTTGCCTTCGAGGAATATGGCCGGGAAGATGGTTCGGGCTTTGTCTATTCCAACATCTACATCATCGACACGGCCACCGATCAGTGGACCGACGGTGCGCCCTACCGTGTCCGGATTGAGGAAGACACTTCCGATGTCGAAGCCGCGCGCCAGCAGGCACGGGCACAGGCGGCCGGCGCTCTGGCACAGATCGTTCATCCGGGCACGATCAGCGCCACCAATACGGTGTTCGAGCTTCCGGCCGATTCCAAGCGCATGGCGGCACGGCCATTCTGGTTTTCGCCGCGTGACGGCAGCGACGCGCTGGAACTCCGGCTCCTCACGCGCCACTTTTCCGGCGAGGACTGGTGCGTCGAGTTCGGCGGACCGGTCGGCTTCACCCTGCTGCAGATATCCAACACGCCGGAAAAGCCGACCCGGAAGATCCACGAGGACACGTCCATACCGTCGAGCCGCGGCTGTCCGCTCGACTATCACTTTGCCGATATCGTCACCTTCTATCCGGGAGACGATCAGGAACTCGTCGTAGCGGTGCTGATCCTGCTCGAAAAACGCGGCTTTGAGGGACCGGACGGACGCTATCTGGCCGTCACCACCCGAGTTGCGCCCTGAGGCTCCCCAAAGCGCGGGAAAACGCCGCATTACCCGTTTCGCCATGTTGTGATGGCGCCGCCAACCTGATAGCGCAACGCTTGAAAACCGCGTGCTTGCGCAGACAGCAACGAGGCTCCCATGGTTCCCCGCTATTCCCGGCCGGAGATGACGGCCATCTGGTCACCGCAATCGAAGTTCCGCATCTGGTTCGAGATCGAGGCCAACGCCTGTGACGCGCTCGCCGAACTTGGCGTGATCCCGAAGGAAGCCGCAAAAACCATCTGGGAAAAGGGAGGAGCAGCGACTT